>JAFXWT010000137.1 GCA_017542695.1 Clostridia bacterium | reverse complement strand
ACGGAGACATTTTAGATTTACTCGCCGAAGCCGAGGATGTTGACATTTCAGATTTTATAGTTGAAGATGATGAGGATGACGATGAAGCCGATTATTGATCTCGTCGCGACGGGTGCCAATATCAAACTGCTTCGGAGAGAGTGCGGGTTACAGTGGCGAAGATACAGTCGTTCTTATCGCTTGAGTCTCCGAGATCAATATACAAGTGGCAAAGCGGCGACACACTGCCGACAGTTGAAAACCTCCTCGGGTTGAGTTTGTTGCTTGGAGTAACAATGAATGACATATTGATTGCAGTATAAAAAAGCACTTTCTTAATGTTGTACAATAGTATTATAGAATAATCGGCTGGAGGTTAAATCTTCAACCGATTTTTTCTAATACTATTTTCTTATATAATACAGATAGATATTAGATAGCGGTTGGAGTGCAATACGCTCCGACGAGACTATATATTATTATGATAAATTAAGTAATGTATATAAATTACTTACACTCCTATTCTTATATAATATATATAGCAATTGTGATAGCCGGAGTTGTTTAACGCTCCGGCTTTTTTCATGGAAAGAAACCGGGGCAAAGGCTACGGCCTTCCGAATGTGATGCTCGGCGTCGAAAATCGACAGCCGGCCGAGCGGAGCAGGACGAGAACATAGGCGTGTATCAAATATGCCACTGGCAAATTTGACATACGAAACAAAACCGAAAGTATCTACGCTGCCAGCGTAGAACGAGTAGTACAAACAAGGCGGGACTGCCGCGCCTTACACAACAGGTTGAATCGCATAGCTTTAAGAAACATTTTTCAGAAAGGAAGTAATTTTACAATGGCAAATTCAAGACTCGAAAGAAAACTTAACTGGGAGCTTTACGTAAAGCTCAATCAATTTAAGGAGAAAGGAGACGGAAGTCGACACGAGGCAAAAAAAGACGGTACAGACAAAGAAGCCATTTTTGCTTGGGAGACGTACCACACATACGGCAAACACTTAGTCTATTTCTACAAATGGTGTTTAGAGAATCCCGGGGATGCCGGAGTTCAGAGAAGCATCGACGAGTGCAAATCCTACGCGCCCGAATGGATCAAATCAATGATTGATCGCGGTCTTTCTGTTAGCACGGTTACAATGTGCGCAAGTGCTCTCGTCAAACTCTATCAGTGCTCGCGCGAGGAACTCGGAATCTCCGATATTATCCCTGAACAACATCGGGCTGACATCAAACGGAGTAGAGGTAATGCGGTGCGTGATCGGAATTTCAATGAAAATCTGCCTCATAACAATGATCTCGTTACGTTTTGTAGATGTACAGGTCTCAGAAGAGGCGAAGTGTCGCAAATACGCGGAACGGATCTAACCGAGATCGACGGAGTGTATTGTCTCAACGTAACAAGAAATACCAAGGGCGGGAGAGTACGCATATCTGAAATCGTCGGCAGCGAGGACGAGGTACGTCGTGTTGTAGAGCTCTGCAAAGCGGCGGGAAATTCAAAAATCTTTCCCAAGCCAAATTCGAACGCGGATATACACAGCTACCGCGCCGAGTACGCAAAAAGGGTTTACGCAAAATACGCCAGAAAGAAACGCGAATATCGTAATGAGCGCCTGATAGTTAAAAACAACAGAGTTGTTACATCTTACGTATCAGAAGACGGCAGAGCGGACATCGATAAATTTTCATTTCTCTACACCGGAAGACTCACGAAAAAAGGTGTACCGGAAACGATACATGGTTATCGTGACGTGCCGACTGCTTTCTACTGTCGTAGAGACAAAAAGGGCGTCACATACGACAGACAGGCGCTCTATATCGCTTCGCAAAACCTCGGTCATTATCGCGAAACTGTTATCGTCGAGCATTATTTGTGGTAGATGTTAAAGCGCCGCGCGGTGCGCGGCGCTTCATAGATATTCATTCCTCTTTCATTCCGTCAAGCGTGACGGCGACAAGCTTGATATCTGCCAATAATTCATCTCTGATCTCTCCTCCGGAACTAATACGTCGGAGTTCCTCAAGAACAGAATCGAGTTTATTTCGAAGCGCCTTATAAACGCGGGGACTCCCATTCACAACAACATCGCGGTTAATACATTTTCTGTAACAGTATTCCTGCTTTGAAAGCCCGGAAAGTGCAACTGCCGAATTGATCTGTTCGTTTTCTTCGGGAGAAACGCGAAATCCGACGGTTATGCTTCTCCAGCGGTTTTTGTAATCTCTGTTTTTAGCTGACATTATTTATTTTCCTTTCTGACTCAAGTTTATTTACGATTTCATTTTGCCTGTTAGGGAAGAGGTGAGCATAATGAAGCGTTACTTCAATGCTCTCGTGGCCGAGCCTGTCTGCAATCGCAACGGAAGAGAACCCCATGTCGATAAGCAGTGAAACGTGGCTGTGCCTCAGATCGTGAATCCTGATGCGTTTTACTCCCGCTGCAACCGAGCCTCTGTTCATTTCATGATGAAGGTAACTTTTCGTTATCTGAAAAATTCTGTCGTTGTCAGTGATTCCGTAAAGCATTTTGAGATAATCCTCTATTTCTTCGCAGAGAAATTCGGGCATTTTAATGACACGTTTGCTCTTTTTGGTTTTTGGAGTTGTTATGACATCTTTTCCGTGTAAGCGCTGATATGATTTATTTATCGAAACCGTTCGGTTGTCAAAATTAAAATCAGCAGGTGTAAGCGCGAGTAACTCACCTTCGCGAATTCCACACCAATAGAGCATCTCGAAAGCATAGTATGAGATCGGCTTGTCCATCATTTCATCGGCAAAGCGAAGGTATTCATCCTTTGTCCAAAAATCTATTTTACCTCCGTTCTTATCTCCGATACTGCCGGCTTTGGCGGCAGGATTTGAAGGAAGGTCATAGAATTTGACGGCGTGATTGAATATAGCACTGAGCTGATTGTGTACCGTTTTCAAATATGTTTCGGAATACGGCTTATTCTTCTCATCGCGAAACGAAAGAAGACTGTTCTGCCAAGCGATAACATCTTTCTGCGTGATTTCGCTGATTTTTCTTTTGCCAAGAAAGGGAAGTATCTTCGTTCTGATAATGTGCTCTTTTGATAACCACGTGTTTTCCTTGATGCGCGGGCGAATCTCTTTTTCATATAACTCGACGAACGCTTCGAGCGTCATATCGATATCACCTTTATTCTGAAGTGAAAAAGTTTGTTCCCATTCCGCCGCTTCGCGCTTTGTTTTAAATCCGCGCTTGCATTTTTGCTTTTGTTCTCCCGTCCAGTCGACGTAACGTGTCATTACATACCACGTGCCTGTTTGTTCGTTTTTATATACCGGCATTACCATCCCCCTTTTCCGTATTGTAAATTCTTTCATAGAAATACCGCCTGTTGACCCTGCCCGAAACGACGAGATATCCTTTTTTCTTCAATTCCTCATTCAGCTGATGCATGATTTTATATGCGTGAGAAACCGAAACATCAAGCACTTTGGCGATATCTTCCGCCCGCATAAACATTTTTTCCATCAAAGGAGTCCTTTCTATATATAAATGTATTATTTTCAGCTTAAACAAATATGTTTAACAATATTTATTATATACGCGTTTTTTTGAAAAGTCAATAGGTTTACGAAAAAAGTTAAATAAATTTGTTTAATACTGTATTGACAAACTTAAACAAATATGCTATAATGGCGTCGAACCGATTTTTTGATTATTCATGGAGGATAACAAATGGCAATAGGTGAAAGAATTCGATTTATCAGAAACCTTCTCGGGATGACTCAAAAGTATTTGGGTATCAGTGTCGGATATCAAGAGAATACTGCAGACGTCAGGATCGCGCAGTATGAATCGGGAACTCGGAAACCCAAAGAAGATGTTGTTGAAGGGATCGCATATGTTCTTGGAGTATCTCCGCTTGCGCTCAAAGTTCCCGATATCGACAGTTATGTCGGTCTGATGCATACACTGTTTACTTTGGAGGATATATACGGTCTGACGATCGAGAAGAATGACGGAAAGACTGTATTTCGTTTTGACCGTCGTAAAGGCAAAGACGCTGAGCATATTTCAAAAATGGTTGATGCGTGGGCGGATATCTCCGAGAAATACAGATCGGGAAAAATAAGCAGAGAAGAATACGATAAATGGAGATACAATTATCCGAAATTTGACAAATCGCAGATCTGGGTAAAAATGCCATCAAAATAATTCAACAACAAAACCGCCGTCGGCACTGCCGACGGCGGTTTTAATATAAACAATCTTTATTTTATGATAACTCTCGAAATTTAGCCTTTCTGCACATCAAAGCCACTTGATATACAGAATAATGAGCTAAAACTTTTGTTATCATTTTGTTATCAAAAGCAATCCTCACACGGAAAAATCGTTGCCATTGCTCACTTTTTGATTTCTCGCGATCATTCCCACTCGATCGTGCCCGTCGGCTTCGGCGTGAGGTCATATAGGACGCGGTTGACGCCCTTGACCTCGCTCGTGATGCGGGAAACTATCTTTTCGAGCACGTCGTACGGGATGCGCTCAACGGTCGCGGTCATTGCGTCGCGCGTATTGACGGCGCGGATGACGACGGGCCAGTCATAGCTGCGGAGGCCGCCCTTGACGCCCGTCGATTTGAAATCGGGGACGATCGTGAAATACTGCCAAACCTTGCTCTGAAGCCCCGCATTGAAGAATTCTTCACGCAGGATAGCGTCGGATTCACGCACCGCTTCGAGTCTGTCGCGCGTGATGGCGCCGACACAGCGGACTCCGAGGCCGGGACCTGGGAACGGCTGGCGGTAGACCATGCTGTCCGGCAGACCGAGCGCTTTGCCTACGACGCGTACTTCGTCTTTGAACAGAAATTTAAGCGGCTCGACGAGCTCGAAATCGAGGTCCTCCGGCAGACCGCCGACGTTGTGATGCGCTTTGACGGGACCGCTTTCGAGAATGTCGGGGTAGATCGTGCCTTGCGCGAGGAATTTTATGCCCTCGAGCTTGCGCGCTTCTTCCTCAAACACGCGGATGAACTCCGCGCCGATTATCTTGCGCTTCTTTTCCGGCTCTGCGACGCCCTCGAGCTTGTCGAGGAAGCGGTCGACAGCGTCGACGTAGACGAGGTTCGCGTCCATCTGGTTGCGGAACACCTCGATGACCTGCTCGGGCTCTCCCTTGCGGAGCAGACCGTGGTTGACGTGAACGCACGTGAGCTGCTTGCCGACTGCCTTGATGAGCAGCGCCGCGACGACGGACGAATCGACGCCGCCGGAGAGCGCGAGGAGCACTTTTTTATCGCCGATCTGACGGCGCAGCTCTGCGAGCTGTTCGTCGATGAACGCCTTTGCAAGCTCGGGCGTTTCGATTCGCTTCATGTTTTCTGGACGGATGTTGTTTGACATATTTCATTTCCTCCGAATGATAAAATTACACATCTATTATAATAAACGCACGCCGTAAAGTCAATGATTTTGTCGCACTTTATCGAACTTTTCCGCTTGTATGATTTTTATACAGAATTTACAAATGTGAATTTTTTATATACATTGATCAAACATGTTGACAGATATGAATATTTGTTGTAATATAAAAATATAAATAATAAATACGGAGGGTATTATGACGGAGCTCGGCAGACTTTTGAAGATCATAAGAGTAAACAGCGGCGATACGGCAAAGGAAATGGCTGCAAAGCTGTATATGTCGCCGTCGTATCTTTCCGCGATCGAAAGCGGGAAGAGGAACATCCCTGCAAATCTTATCGGATCTATAGCGGAGGTTTATGACCTCTCGCCCGAGGACAAGGAAAAACTGCGCAATGCGGTGCTCGGCGAAGACAAACCGCTTAAAATGAACCTTGCCAACTTCTGTGACAGAAAAAAGCGGCTCATCCTTGCCATCTCCCAGGATGATTTCCCGAAGGAGACCTTCAACAAAATTTGCGCTCTCGCGTTTGGTAAAATAGAGGACGTCGAAAGCATACAATGAGCACGGATCAAAACGGAACATCATAAAAAAGCGCCCGCGGGGGCGCTTTTTTTCATGTATTATCGAATATGTCGCACAGCTCTTTTCCCGCCGAGTGCGCAAATCGCATGAAATCGGCGGCGAGAGCGTCGCTGAACTCGCCGTAGACGAGCTCGAGCGAGAGCTTTCCTTTGTATCCCGCTTCTTTCAGCGGAGCGAGATTTTTGTTCCAATCGGCGTCGCCGAGGAACGGCACGAGGTGCAGGTCATTGCCGTAGTAATTGTCGTGCACGTGAGTGCAGACGACGTATTTTGCGACCTCTGTGAGCGCGTCGACCATTTCAGATTTGCCGTAGGCGACTCCGGCGTGACCGTAATCCCAACAACAACGCACCGTCGGAGTATTGAACCGCTCGATGACGTCTTTCAGCTCCTCGACGCGCGAGGTATAGCGCGATTTGCCGTTTATCTTCGGCCGGCGCGTCGTGTTGTCCTCAAATACGTTCTCGACGGCGACGACTAGCCCGTTTTTCGCGCTGTAATCGACGTGGGGCGCGAGATAGTCGTATGTGAAATCGAGAATTTCCTTTTCGTCGAAACGGTCGACTGTTCTGTATTCGTCCGCGTGGACGACGACGTATTTCGCGCCGAGCATCTTCGACGCCTCGAACACACGCTTAAAGTACGTCGGGAAAACGTCGTCGGGATGCGACTGATACCTGTTGAACGGCGCGTGCGTCTGCTCGACCGTTATGCCGAGCGAGTCGAAAAGCTCCCTGTCGCGCCGCGCCTTTTCCGCCCAATCGTCCGATTTGAAATCGGGAGTGTAGTCGATATATCGAAAACCGGCGGCGCGGCATATCTTCGCCGCTTCGTCGGCGGTGCGGAGTATCTTTCCATGTGAGTTTTTCATCAGGTAGTTCAGTGAAAACGAAAGCTCCATATTCCCTCCGTCACTCGAACATCGTTTCGATGAGTTTTATCGCCGTGTAGAAGTGCATTTTTTCTATCGGGTGGTTGAGACGGTTTGCAAGCAGTTCCGTCGTGTCGACGCCTGCTTTCGCCATCGTCTCCCAAGCGGAGTAGATATCGCATACCTTCACGTCGTGCGCCGCCGCAACTTCCTTTGCGCCGTCGAAATACGCTTTCAGAACGCCGTCGTTCTGCACGCGCGCGAGGTTTTCCGCCGCCGCGCGATGATTTTCTTCGGACAAATGGCAGCTGACTTTGATGCACATCATGTTCTGTGTCAGGAATATGCATTCCGCGCCCGTCGCGGCGACTTTGTCGAATATCTCCGCGAGATTGTCCTTGTATTCGCCGAGCTTGCTTATCCCGCCTGTCGAGTCGTTGAGCCCGTAGCTGACGACGACGAGATCGGGCGAGTATTTTGCCACGTCGCGCTCAAAGCGCCGCCTGCCGCGGTATGTGTTATCGCCGCTGATGCCGCTGTTGACAACGTTTATCTGCGCCGCGGGGTAGAGCAGGTGCATCATTTCCCAAAGGCGCGTCGGATACGCGCTCGATGCGTCGAAATACGTATCGACCTGCCCCTTTTCATTTGTGTAACAGTCAAAGCAACCGTGCGTCACGCTGTCGCCGAGAAAAGCGATCGTCACGGGCATGCCGTAATTGTCAGCGTTTTTGGCGCTGATCTTTTCGATTATCTTCATTTTTTGCCCTTCTTTATCAGTGTCTCGTAGTAATATATCGGCAGCGCCGCCCAGCCGTGACAGAGACTTCCGACCCAGTCGAAGTCGCGCTCGCCCTTGATCGTTTCCCAGCACGCCGTCGCGCCGTGACGGAGCATATACAGATACGTTCTGTCGATATCGTCGAGAATGAACTCGCCGCACGTTTTGTCGAGGTGGAGCATCGCGTCGTATCTCATTACGTGCATACTGAGCGTGATCGGAACGACGTAAAGCCCCGTGTCGCCGTCGCCGTTAGCGTAGAGGATCGTTTCGATCACCGACTTGTCGACCTCGTCTGCCGCGCCGCAGAGCACGCACGCGGAATTTACGTAAACGGAGTATTTTTCCTTTTCGCCGTCTGAGAACGAGACGAAAAGTTTGTCCTTTTCGTTCCAGAAATTGCGTCTTATCGCTGCGTTGAGCTTTCTCGCTTTTTCAAGATAATATTTTTCGTCGCTCGTGAAGCCGAGGAAACGCGATATCTTCGCCATGTTCCAGAGCGCGATCGAGAGACACGCGTTCAGCGGGCATTCGTAACGCTTTTTCGTTTCGCCGAACACGCCGTCGAGTGTTTCCGACCACTCGTAGAAGCCCCAGTAATCACCGTCGTCCGAGTAAAAGCTCGGGCAAAGCCCCGTCGAGTCGATTCGGGATAAGAACGCCTTTGCAAGCACCGTCAGCACGTGATAGCACTCCTCCGCAAGCGACGTGTCGCCCGAATAAACTATGTATTCGCGCATCTCGATGAAATACATCAGCGAGAAGGAGGGGATCGTCAGCTTGTTGTCGGTCGGGAAGCAGATGTCGAGCAGTCCGTCCTTTTCCCTCTGTCCCTGAGACATGAGGTAAAGAGATGCGCGCGCGAACTCATATTCGCCGAACGCGTAGTAGCCGAAGAGCATCTGGTTGCGCGAATCCATGGTGTAAAGCGCCTGCTCGCGCCACGGGCAGTCCTCGTAGTGTTCGTGCATACACAGCGACAGCGTCCGCTCCGACATTTCGTATATCGCGTCGCGCAGAACGCTGCCCGTGTCGGGCTTTTTAACGTTCAGCGGATATTCGACGGGGCGTATGCCCGCGTAATCGACGCGGACTTCTTTCGCTCCGATGAAGAATTCGAGATATCTGCATCCGAAGCGGCGGAAAGTGTTCATAAAACTGTTCTTTCCCGCTTTTGCGTGATAGACGCAGGTATAGTTGCGCTTGTGAGTTCTGACTCGGCCGTCCTCAAGGTGCTCGCCGTAGGCGATGAAAACGTCGCACGCCTCGGGCACGGTGATATCGAAATCGAGGAATCCGCATTCCTCGCGGCCGACGTCGATGATGAAGTAAACGTTTTCGCCGTTGTCCGATCTCAATTCAAACGGCGTGCCCCATCCTTCGCTCCTGTCGGCGCGGATGAACGTGAGCGCCGCCTTTTGCATATCGGGAGAAAGCGCGCCCGTCGGGTTTATAAAGCGGTACGTGCCGCCGAATGCTTTTTTGAACGTCGTGCGCTCGCGCAGCACCGTCTTTTTGATCGGTCGGAGCGTGATGTCGCGCGAGATATCGGGTACGGCGACGCTCGGCGAAAATTCGCCTTTGGCGCTTGTCGCGTCGTATTCATAAGAGAGACCGAGCTGTTCCGTGATGTCAACGCACTTGTGGCTCACGTATCCCGCGGCGATGCGCGACGGCGTGTCAGGCGACGAAAAAGCGACGACCTTTTCGTTCTCGGTCACTTCGAATATGACTCCGGCGCGACCGACGGAATACGACATGTTGCTTTTTCCGTAGTACCACACGACGACGCGGATGTCGTTTTTGCCGCCGTATACGAATTCGGAAATATCTACCTTGTCCCCAACCTTAAAATGCGGGTAGTCGTGATACTGACCGAACGCGGCGAGCGCACCGTTGATATAAACCGTGTAGTCCGAATCGGCGGATATCGAAAGGTATTGTTTTTTCTTTGCGTCCGCGGCGAAAACGCACTTGAATTCGGCGTATTCGTCGGGTTTGGGAGAGGTGTTTTCCCAGATCCAGCTTGCTTTTTCAAACGTGAGTTTCATGTGTCTTTCCTCCCTTAATTTATTTGTCAATTTAATTATATATGATTTTTCGGAAAAAATCAACACCGGTTGTGTTTTTTCTGTTTGTACTTTTCTGTATCTGAAAGAAAAAACGGAAAGAAGCAAACAAA
Source organism: Clostridia bacterium (assembly GCA_017542695.1). Next base: position 4,129 of record JAFXWT010000137.1, on the reverse strand, counting down.
CGTGCGCGGAACCTCAAACACTCACATGAGTTTGTATTTGGAAGCCCTTGCCGCCGCTTGACCGCTTTTTTGCCTTTGAAACCTCTTGACTAATCCGCTCGCGCGCGGTATAATTCATATATAAAGACATAACATACGAGGTCACCATGAAAAAAATACTCGGCATCGAGCTTGGCTCGACACGCATTAAAGCCGTCCTGTGCGACGAAGACGGAAAGGTCGTCGCCTCCGGCGTATACGAATGGGAAAACATCCTCACAGACGGACTCTGGTCGTATCCTTTGGAGCAGGCGTTCAAGGGACTTTCAGAGAGCTACATGGCGCTCGCCGCCGACTACAAGGCGAAATTCGGAGAGGACCTGACGACGCTTGACGCCGTCGGCGTTTCGGCGATGATGCACGGCTATCTCGCCTTCGATAAACACGATAACCTCCTCGCGCCGTTCCGCACTTGGCGTAACACCAACACCGCCGAAGCGTCGGAAACGCTGTCAAAGCTCCTCGATTTCCACATCCCGATGCGATGGAGCGTCTCGCAGTATTACAAATCGGTGACCGACAAGCTCCCGCACGTAGATAAGATCGCGCACCTCTACACCCTTTCGGGATACATACATTATGTTTTGTCGGGCGAGCGCGTGCTCGGAGTCAACGACGCATCGGGAATGTTCCCGATCAAAGACGGCGACTACGACGCGTCGAAGCTCGAAATCTTCAACGCGCACCTCGCGTCGCTCGGGATAAAAACGAAATTCGAGACGCTGCTGCCGCGCGTGCTCCTCGCGGGTCAGTGCGCGGGATATCTCACGGAAAAAGGAGCTCGCCTGCTCGACAGGAGCGGAAAGCTCCGCGCGGGAGCGCTTATGTGCCCGCCCGAGGGCGACATGGGCACGGGAATGATAGCGACGATGAGCGTCTGTCCGACGACGGCGAACGTTTCGTCCGGCACGTCGGCAAATCTCTGTGTCGTGCTCGAGCGCCCGCTACGTAAATACTATCCGGAAGTCGACATTGTCAAAACGCCCGACGGTCACGACGTTGCGATGCTCCACGCCAACAACTGCACCAATGAGATAAACGAGTGGGTATCGCTCTTTTCCGAAGTCCTGTCGCTTTTCGGCACGGACGTGCCGCGCGGCGAACTTTTTTCTGAACTTTTCAAAAAGTCACTTGAAAGCGATGGTGACGTCGGCGACGTCGTCGGCTATAATTTCCTCGCGGGCGAGCCGGTCGCCGGCACGGAGAACGGAATGCTGATGACGCTCCGCACGCCGGAGGGCAAGCTGACGCTTGCGAATTTCATGCAAATGCAGATATACTCGGCTGTCGCCGCGCTCTCGCTCGGGATGGATATCCTCGACGGCGAGGGCGTGAAGATATCGTCTGTCACCGCACACGGCGGCTTTTACAAGACTGATTTCGTCGGTCAGAACGCGACGTCGGCGTTGCTCGGCGCTCCCGTCACCGTGATGAAAAACGCCGGCGAGGGAGGCGCGTGGGGCGTGGCTCTCCTCGCGCTGTTCGCGCTTGAAAACGGGCGCGACCTGCCCGCTTTCCTTGATAGAATTTTTGCCGGCACGGAGAAAACGACCGTTATGTCGAGCGACGCTGAACGGGCGAAATTCTCTCGCTATATGAAACTTTACAAATCGGGACTTGCCGCCGAAAAACTCGCATCGGAGGACGTTCATGCTTGAAAAACTGAAAATCAGCGTGTGCGCCGCGAACGTCGCGCTCAAAGAGCACGGCCTCGTCAAACTGACGTGGGGCAACGTCAGTGCTGTCGACCGCGAGCGAGGCCTTGTCGTCATAAAGCCGAGCGGCGTGCCGTATGACGAACTTACGCCCGACGATATGGTCGTCGTCGATCTTTGCGGAAACGTCGTCGAGGGAAAATATCGCCCGTCTGTCGACTCCCCAACGCATATTTACCTATACAAAACATACCCCGATATCTCCGCCGTCACCCACACGCACTCCACTTTTGCGACGTCGTTCGCGCAGGCGGGGAAGAGCATCAAAGCATACGGCACCACGCACGCCGACGCATTTTACGGCGACGTGCCGTGCACGCGGTCTCTCACAGCCGACGAGGTGGCGGGCGACTATGAAATGAATACGGGAAAGGTCATCGCCGAGGCGATATCCGACCCCGTAAAGATGCCTGCCGTACTCGTCCGTAACCACGGAGTGTTCACGTTCGGCAAGTCGGCGATGGCCGCCGTTGAAAACGCAGTCACCGTCGAGGAGGTCGCAAAGCTCGCGTTCCTCACCATCGGCATATCTCCCGACGCGCCGCGCGTCGAAAATTTCATCATTGAAAAACATTATTGCCGCAAGCACGGACATAGCGCCGCTTACGGTCAAAAAGATAAGGAGTAAGATATGAACAACATTCCGAAAATCAAACTCGGCGTCGTCGCTGTTTCGCGCGACTGCTTCCCCGAATCGCTCTCCGTCAACCGCCGCCGCGCGCTGATCGCGGCTTACGAGAAAAAATACGGCGCGGGCGACGTTTACGAGTGCCCGATCTGCATCGTCGAAAGTGAGATACAGGCGATGCAGGCGCTTGACGACTTGAAAAAAAGTGGCTGTAACGCGCTTTGCGTCTACCTCGGCAATTTCGGTCCCGAAATATCCGAAACGATGCTCGCCGAGAAATTCGACGGTCCCGTTATGTTCTGCGCCGCCGCAGAAGAAGCGGGCGACAAGCTCGTCGGAGACCGCGGCGACGCGTTCTGCGGAATGCTCAACGCAAGCTATAACTTAAAACTCCGCGGCGTGACCGCGTACATTCCCGAATATCCCGTCGGCGACGCGGAATACTGCGCCGACCTGATCAATGGCTTCATCCCCGTCGCGCGCGCTATCGTCGGACTGAGAAAACTCAAAATAATCTCCTTCGGCCCGCGCCCGAACAACTTCCTCGCGTGCAACGCGCCGATAAAACAGCTTTATAATATCGGCGTCGAGATCGAGGAAAACTCGGAGCTCGACCTGTTCGAGTCGTTTAACAAACACGCGGGCGACGCGCGCATTCCCAACGTCGTTGCGGATATGGAGCGCGAGCTCGGCAAGGGCAACAAAAAGCCCGAGATCCTCTCAAAGCTCGCGCAGTATGAGCTGACGCTTCTCGATTGGGTGGAGGCGCACCGCGGCTCGCGTGAATACGTTGCCATAGCGGGAAAGTGCTGGCCCGCTTTCCAGACGCAGTTCGGCTGCGTGCCGTGCTACGTCAACTCGCGCCTGACAGGGAACGGCATCCCCGTGTCGTGTGAGGTCGATATCTACGGCGCGCTCTCTGAGTACATCGGTCAGTGCGTTTCGGGTGACGTCGTAACGCTTCTCGACGTGAACAATACCGTTCCGAAGGATATGTTTGAAAGCGACATCAAGGGCAAATTCGACTACAAGCTGACAGATACGTTCATGGGCTTCCATTGCGGCAATACGTGCTCCAAAAAGCTCTGTCATCCCGAAATGAAGAATCAGATGATCATGGCGCGCGCGCTTCCCGTCGATGTGACGAACGGAACGCTTGAGGGCGACATCGTGCCGGGCGACATCACATTCTATCGCCTCCAGTCAACGGCAGACAATCACCTTTACGCTTATGTTGCCGAGGGCGAAGTGCTCCCCGTCAAGACGAGATCGTTCGGCGGCGTCGGCGTGTTCGCAATACATGAAATGGGCAGATTCTACCGCCACGTGCTGATCGAAAACGGCTTCCCGCACCACGGCGCGGTCACATTCGCGCACAACGGCAAAGCGCTCTTTGAAGTGTTCAAATACATCGGCGCGGAGAAGATCGGCTACAACAAACCGAATAGCGAAAAATACCCGACTGAAAATCCGTTCTGAAAATGGCGAAAATAACGATAATCGGCGCGGGAATGATGGGTTCGGCGCTCGCGTTTCCCGCGCGCGAAAACGGACATAATGTGGCGCTTGTCGGCACGCACCTCGACCGGGAGATCATAGAAACATCGAAAAAAAAGCGCCGCCACCCGAAGTTTCACCGTGATTTTCCGCGCGGTATAGAATACCATCAGATAGAAGAGGTCGATAACGCGATCAGCGGAGCTGACCTCGTCATCGGCGGTGTCAGCAGTTTCGGTGTCGATTGGTT
>JAFXWT010000136.1 GCA_017542695.1 Clostridia bacterium | reverse complement strand
TGTTCAGGGTCTCAATGATAAGAGTGGACCGCGACGGTGATCTTATTACGGTTTCAGGCAATCCCGAACACTTCAGAGAACTTGCATCTGAGTTGAAGACCAAAAACCGGTCTTCGAGATTAGGAGACAAGCTTGAAGTTAAATCCTTTGCGGCAAACGACGGAGCTACTGTCTTGACTATCCTTGCTCAAAACGGCTAATCAAACGAAAAGAAGACCGCCCTCATAACGAGAGCGGTCTTCCGATACATAGAGTAATAAACGAAAATCGGGAGGCGTAAACCTCCCGACCTTCTTGTTTTTAGGGAAAGATGAGCTGTGCAACTTGGTCAATGAATCCGAGCGGCGGCTTATAATCTTCCGGCTTGAAGACGTAAAAGGTCTTCAGCGCCTCGTAGACTTCACCCGGCGTCAGCCGTTCTTCTCCCCCGCTTTCCGTTGTTCCGACAAAGTTTTTTGATAAAATATCGGAGATTTTTACAGTTAGGGGATGAATTTTTCCGTTTTTGGTGTAAAATAAAAGTGCGACATCTGATGTCCTATCTGCACCGGGTCTGAATTCGGGCAGCTTTGCGATTTTCCCTTCGTCACCGAAATCCACGGCGCTGAAGCCGAAGTCGTCGCAGAACAGATTGAGTTCTCCCCAGGACAACGGATAGCGGATGACGTCGCTGACGGATAAGCTGTGACCCTTGAAGTCTGCCGGATGATTTTCGTTCAGAAGTTTGTAGATCTCTTCCGGATTGAATTTTTCCTGTGAGGACGAGAAAACTTCTTTATAGAGTTCTCTGTCCGGAGGGAAATCGAGCCCGAGAGCGAGTTCCGCGCTTCTGCCGAAAAATTTGTGATGTCTGTCGTCGAAATTCGTGTTGATCTGAAGAATAGAATAGTTGATCATTTTCGCGCCTCCTCAATAATCTTTGCAGTCTCTGATGTAGCCGCGAATGTTTTCGCATCTTCGCTCGACAATACCGGCGAATGCGAGAAGTGCATCAATCTTCTCATATTCTTTTTCGTACTCGTCGAGTTTCAGATCGGCAATCTCGGCCGAAATGGACTGCACCTGCTGTAAGCAGTACTTCACGCATCTTTCCTGTGAGATTCCTTTACTTTGTTTGTTCATTTTGAATATCTCCTTCCTAAAATTGAATGATGCACATTCAATTTGGGAGAGAAAAGAGTTTGTTTTCAAGAAAACAACAAAAAAATCCGAAAAAAAGATTGTTTTCTTGAAACGGAGCAAAAATGTCCTTCATATTGTAAGTACCCAAATTTAAAAAATATGAAGGAGTGTTTCAAAATGGAAAACAAAAAAACTTGGGAAAACGAGAACGTAGAGGTTCAGACCGAAGATCGTGAAGAAAGTGAAGCTGTTGCGGTCGCATTTGTTGACGAAAATGCAAGCGATGCTGATTCGTCCGGCAACGACAACTCTCATGACGAAAACGATCAGGAATCCGCCGAATGTGCCGCAGGAAAATTGAGCGTGAAGCAAAGTGCTGGTATAATTGTCTTCGGACTTATTCTGCTGGCTCTGCTTGTATGGCTCATTATGTGGGCACGCAGTATGACCTGGGGCAGTGAAGATGCGGACAGAAACCGCGATTCCGAGACTTCGTACTCGGAAACCACGGCAACTCCCGACGGGACCGTCCCTGAAAACCCCGGCATCAACGGGCAGTGGATCTTCGTGCCCACTCAGCCCGGTTCGATCCCTTCCACATCCGGTAATAACGGAAACGGCGGAGGGAATAATAACGGTACCGGCAATCAGGGCGGGAACGGCGGAACTTCGGTTCCTTCCGGGAATACCGATCCGTCCAACGGAACAGGCGGGACGACCAAGCCCGGCGGTGATTCCACCGCGCCTACGAATCCTGGCAGCAACGGGGATAACAAACCCGCACAGGATACGAGCGGCGGTGACAGTGGCGATAAGACGCCCGAAGAAACCACCGGAAACGATCAGAACGGCGGAAACGGAGACAATGGCGGAAACGGAGACAACGGACAAAACAGCGGTGACAACGGAAACAACGCACCTTCGGACTATTCCGGAGAGACAAAGATTCGCATTTCAACAGTGAATGACGATACCGGCGTTGTAACCATCACCATTGAAGGCTCGTCAATTGCTGTTCCTCTCCAGACCACCTATTTTAACGGTCGCGTGACGAAAAGCGGAGTAGCACAGGGAAAGCTGTTTGGCTTTAACGCAGGTGTTACGGTGATGTTTTTCTACCCGCAGGAGGAGGGATTCCATACCACCGAGTTGAACGCCTTTATGAACCGGACAAGCGACTCGCTTACGGTTCTGGTCGACATCAACGGTGACGGATCCAAACTGCTGATCAAGATCAACGGGATGAAATCTTTGTTCTGAACGAAAGTGATGAGGAAGCCGGTTCGCCGGCTTCCTCACCCGAACCCTTCGTCCGAAGGAAAAGAAAAAGAAAGACAGGATGAGTGATATGGATTACAAATACACGATCTCCGCAGAAGGTTCTGCAGAAGAAGAGACAATTCGCAAAGCTCTCGAAGAAATCGGACTGAAAAACATTTTTGTTGACAAAGTTTACGATCCGGACGAGATCATCTCGATTCAAAGCGATGAAAAAAGAGATGACGCGCCCGATCTGTGGACGAAAATTATCGAATCCGAACTCATTACCAACGGGAAGCTGACGAATGCTATGAGAGAATATGACGCATCAAAACTCAGATCAGTACGCGATATCGCACAGGCGATCTCCGATTGCTGTGCGGAACTTGAACTCACACCGGCATACACCGGTATCGTTCTGAATTGCGTTATGAAAACGATCGGGTAACACAAAATCAACCGACGAACGAGGCGCCTGTCTTTCATAGACGGGCGCTTTGTCCGTTTATGAAAGGAAAAAGTATTATGAATAATAAGATG
>JAFXWT010000135.1 GCA_017542695.1 Clostridia bacterium | reverse complement strand
CCGTCGTAGCCGGGATAGTATGTCAGACCCGCTCGCTCAAATTCAAGTTCCTCAATGTTTTCAACCTAGGTGTTGAAAAGTATCTCGTCGTAAGTCATAAGTCCCTCTCCTTTCATAAGTTCACTTACAATATGAAAGATTTTTTGTTCTCGTTTCAAGAAAACAATGCTCGGCAGGGGTGCCCCTTCCATTCTTAAGGGATTCTGCGGTCGCCGTCATTTCGAAACGATAATCATTTTTGTCGACCGCACAGAGTTTCAGATAGGAGTGTCGTTTGCACAAGGATATATGCCCGTCATTTCGAAACGACAGTTTATAGGGCATTATAGATTCTTTCAGATTATTATCAGGCAAACTATCATTTCGAAATGACAGCCCTTGCAGATTCATCTCAGATTTGGTACAGAGTAATTGGAGTCCTATCATTTTGAAATGACTGCCGCCTCTCGTTTCGATATGACGGGATTCCCTTTCTCTTCGATATGACAGACGACCTCTCATTTCGAAACGAAAATCCGGATCGTCATTTCGAAATGATGACAGACAGATTCATTACAGATTTCTCACAGACAGTCCCTCTCATTTCGATATGATTCGTACAGATTGCTTACAGATTTTTTTAGATTATTCGAAGGCAAAACTCTCATTTTGAAATGATAAATTTCACCCTCGTTTTGATATGACGATGACCGCACTCTCGATTCGATATGATTGACGATCCTCTCTTCGAGATGACAACCGATTCTCCCTTCGATATGACAAGACTATCTCTTCGAAATGAGGGATTCCTCACCCTCTTGCTTACGATCGAAAAGACAGTCATTTCCCTGTCATTCCGAAGCTACAATCTGAACACTCATACACATCATTTTCAAAGGGATAATTCATATGGAAAAGAGTGTTCATTTTTTGCAAAAGAAAGACCTTTCCCGAAGCGAAAACCCGACGCAAAAAAACTCTCAAAACTTTATCATCTCGAAACGACAAGCGTTTTTCAAAGAAAAGTATTATTGAGTCCATTTAAAAAAGATTATCCTCCTTAAGAACGATTGAGGAGCATTGAGTTCCGTTCAGCTATCAGATATGTCGGCTTTTAATCCCGATTTATGCGTAAATGAAACATTTCCAATAATTGTCCTTTAAGGGGGACCCGGTAATTCAAAATCGTTCTTCCAACTCATATCTCTTCGTTTTATCCAACTTTTTCTCCAACATTTGAGGCGGTATAAATCTCCATGTTTTTATCCATCAAGCAGAAAGCTCTTGGTATCCATCTTTTTATCCAATTTTGCAGATTATCAGATATCCATCTTTTTATCCAATTTTACGAGTTGACGGATCTCCAACTTTTTATCCAACCTTGCAAACATTCGGATGTCCATCTTTTTCTCCAACCTTGCAAATCTTCGGATGTCCATCTTTTTCTCCAACTTTTCGTTATGAGGAAATTTTGCATTTGACCAGTTTCGTGACGAAAACGTATCCATCTTTTTCTCCATTTTCGTTATTAAATCCGTATCCATCTTATTCTCCATATTTTCGTCACGAAAAGATCTTTCTGACGCCCCGTTTCTGGACGAAAACATCTCCATCTTTTTTTCCATTTTCGTCCTGAAACCTGTATCCTTGTTTTTCTCCATTTTCGTCACGAGAAAGGCTTCTGATGATTGTTTTCTTGAAATGAACACAAAATCTCCCCCATAAATGAAATAACTAAATTTCATATTATGAAGGAGATGTTCAAATGCAAACTATGGTAAGGAAGAATGCCGTCATCCCGATTTCAAAAGAAAAGATCAAGGAAGCGATCCCGATTATGGACGTCGCCCGGAAGTTTTCTCCTAAGATCAGCGAGAAGACAAAACTGCCCCTCATTATCTGTCCGTTCCACGAGGATCACAATCTCGGTTCCTGCCGCGTATATCCCGCGACCAACACATTCAAGTGTGAGGCGTGCGGAGCACACGGCGATATGCTGAAGTTAGCGTCCGGATACTTGGACGTCCCTCTGTCTCAGATGAACGAACTGCTTGAGGCTCTGACAAATGAGTTCGGTCTTTCAAGGGACTCCGTCCAGACGGAACAAACAGTCGGATCGTTCAAGCCGGTAAAGCCGCCGGACAGACTCTCGCCGGAGGAATACAAGGAGCTGCTGATGGAAGATCACTACAAGGTTCCCGTGAGATTTGAAGAGATCGAGTATGAGGAGGGCGAGGTCGATTACGTCCCGGTCGAGTACAATCACGTATATTACCGAACTCTCGCTGTCAAAGACCCGGAGTTCCATGACTGGGTGATCTGCACCGTATCGAGAAAGTATTGGCTCAGATTTGCGGAGATGGAAATGTTCTGTCAAATCCAGGGGTACAACTTGTTCGTCGATGTGCTGCAGGAGAAGTTGAAGCGCGGACTTGAACTATTGAAAAAGGGACTCATTGACAAAAGAGTCTATCGAAGAGAACTGAAACTGCGGAATGAACTGCTTCAGGAAACGATCGAAGAGCAAAGACTGACGGCATAAAACAAGGGCATCGGATCAGATCCGGTGCCCGAACATATTTATAACTTTTTTATTTTAGTCTATTGACATTTTTATATTTTTGTGTTATAATCTCAGTGAAAGGAGCGATAGATATGAAAGCTTTCAAATACATCTGCGCGGCGCTCATTTTCGCTATCGCAGCATATAACGGATACAGATGCATCGGTCAGATTTCCCCGATGTACTTTGACTTCTTCATTATAACCCTGCTCTGCGGAGTAGTTGTATTACTTGACGGAGGCAGATCAAATGCGAAATCCCGTAAAAAGTCTTAAGGACTACGCAAAGGAAAACGGGCTTGATTACCTGATTATAGAATACTCTGCGGACAATTCTCTTGCACCCGATCAGATCGGGCATAATTCCACGACTCCCGTAAAATGGGTATGCGAGTTCGGACACGAAACCATAGAACCGCCGTTCAAATACGTCCGGCGCGGCTACTGCCCTGTCTGCGGAAAACTCCGCAAGGGTTCGTTTGCTCAGGTTTATCCGAATCTTTTGAAATACTGGAGCGACGAAAACGAAGTCGATCCGTATTCCATCCCGCCGACATACAGCAAGCCGATAAGGTGGAAATGTGAGAACAAGCACAATTGGGAGAGAAAGATCTCGCTTCAGGCAAAGATTCTGACTTGTCCACACTGCAAAAGTGAAGAAGGTAAGTTCTTCACGGCGCATCCGGAGATGCGCGATCAATGGGACTCCTACCGTAACGGAGATGTCGATCCCGAGTCCATTCCGGCTTACTCAAACGAGAAATTCTACTGGATGTGTCCGAACGGACACTCGTATCAGGCGGCGCCGGAAAAGCTGATGAGAAGAAAGACGCGTTGCCCTGTCTGCTCTTCGTTTGGATTTGCCCGTCCGGATCTGATCGAGGAATGGAACCTGGAAAAGAACCAGGACAAAACGCCTTATGATTACCCTGCGAAATCCAAGTACGTTGCCTGGTTCTCCTGTCCGTTCTGCCATGAAGAATATACTGCAAGAATAGCAAACCGTGTCGAGGTGGGGCCGGGATGTCCAAGATGCAGAAAAGACCGCTGAACAGATATAAATAGCCGGCGTCGTTTGAACGTCGGCTTTGCCTATTCTTCGTCGGCAAGATTTATAACTGTCTTTCCATGCTTCGCCGCATATTGCACAGACTGATATGCTCCTCCGGAGTTATGATCTATGTAGCAGACAATGAGGTCTGATCTGTCAATCATTGCACGGTTTCTCGTCTGGATCGCAGCTTTGAAGTAAGCAGCGTTGGCCTCTGGGCAGATCTCAATCTCGTCGTAATATTCCGCAAAACTGTCTTCATTGTTCTGAAACTGTGATGAGTTGTACGGTAGTACGAGAATATGAGAGCAATTATCGTCTCTGAACTCTCTTTTAACCCGTTTGATCGTACTTGAAACAAGTTGGTCAAAGTCTCCGTTTCGTCCGACGAGAAAGTCAACGTACTCATGTTCCTTGAGCAGCTTTATCAGTAGTTCTTCCAGTCGATCTTCTATGAGTCTGAAGTTATTAATGAACCGGTGACCGAAGAATGAAACCGTATATATCTCTAAGGGAAAACCGTAATTAAGCATCGTATGCCTCATTTCTTTGATTTTAGGATTTTATAGGTCCTATATAGTTAAAAATTAAACACCCACTATCCTATATTATACACGACTATGCCATATAATATCTTATGGAATACAAAATAGGTGGTGGAATGTCGTATGTACGAAGATTTAATTGCTAAACGTCTCGCGCATCTGCGTGAGTTAAAGGGCGTAACAGCCAGAGAAATGTCACTTGATATCGGCCAGAACCCAAGTTATGTTAACCGCATTGAAAATCAGAAGTCGTTGCCCTCCATACAGGGACTGTACTATATCTGTGAATATCTCAAAGTCACTCCAAGCGAATTCTTCACAGAGGATAATGAGAATCCAACACTTGTCGATGAACTGGCAGGTAAAATGCGAAGGATGACCCCTTCTCAACTGGAAAGCCTGGAGGGAATCATCGACGGGATCACGGAATTGAAAAAGAAATAGTTGTCCACTCATAATAGCCGCCCGCAGTCTGATTGACGCGGGCGGCTATTGCTGTTGAGTCCTATTCGTTAATCTTAAACTTATTCCAATCGGTTGCGACGTGCATTTCAAGTCCGTTATCAAGGGCTTTGAAATGCGCCATGCCGCATTGGATTTTTAATTTTTCGGGAGAACGCAGGTCGAAGAGTGAGGTAGTTCCCTTCGTCTCCATAATGAAGTACAGTTTCTGTACGCCGTTCTTCTCCCAGAGCACCGCCCAGTCGGGGTTATAGGTGCCGATAGGCGTGTCGATCTTAAAACGGTCCGGGATCTTAAAGAACATCCTGACGTCCGGGTCGTGATCGAGTGCCAACGCGAACGGCTTTTCGATCGTGGAACTGTCGTAGATGATATGGTCATATACGCTGTGCTCCACCTTGACGGCGTTGCGGTCAAGGTTGGCGACCAGCTCTGCCGAATCGAAAATCTCCTGGGCGTAATACTCTTTGCCATCAAGTTTCACATACTTAATGCCGTCAATGGCAAGAGCATGACGGTTACGCTTGATGATATCCAAACACTGTTCCATAAAGCTCTGCGGATTGTTCAGAAAACCCTGTGCTCTGCCGCTTCGCTTGATGATCTCCGCCACCGTTGCCTTCTTGATCAGCGTTTCCTCACTAATGATACCGAGAATATACGGCAAAGAAGAATAGGTATTCTCCAGATCCTCCGTGCGGAACTCTGTTTCAGCATAAGTTACGCCGGCGTTCTGAATGTCTACCGTTGCCGTCTGCTGGATTAATCTCGCCTTCGGGATATGCGGCATGGCGGCAAGGTCTTTGACGCAGTTTTCGATCAACTCATCTGTGTTGATCTCTACTCGGTAAGCGGTCTTTTGCTTAATTTTGCCCCACAACTCCATAAACTCCGGAGACAGCATAACCTGTTTGTTGAGCCGCACAATGACTTCCTTGGAATCATCGCGAATCGGAACGCTGGTATTCGCCTTGTTGACAATGCTCTCAAGGCGCTCCCTTGCCGCCTCGAACTTCTTCGGAAGATCAAGCGTGCCGTGCAGAAGCGCTTCCTTCATGGTGTCCTTGATCTTGCCGGTCTTGGAAACGTAGCCCTTGTTCTCAAAGTGTGTCATCAGTTCCTTGGCGTCGTCGTAGCTGACCGTCTTTTCTTCCTCCACCTCTTCGGTGTAGGTCTTGCCGACGATCTCCTCAACGGCGGTTGTCTTCTGCTCCTCAATAACCTTGATCACCTGCTCTTTGACAGGCTCCAGTTCTTTGGGAACGACGACCTCGGCTTTTGCGGTATCGACCTTTCCGGTTTCGGTGATGGCGCCGCTAGTTTTCAGCGCCTCAACAACCGTTTCCGCCTGCTCTCTGGTAATGGTTCTTTCCACCGTCTTTTTCTCGGTATAAACCATCCCGCTGAACAGACTGATCTGAAGAATGCCGAACTTCACGCCGGTCTCGGTTTCGATTTCCTTCTGCAGCGTCTCGGAAAACTCCGCAAAGCTCTCGTTCGCCATGACGTGCAGCACGTTGATGTTCTTATCCTCGATCCGGTCACCGTCCTGATTGACGCATAAGCGCAATCCTCTGCCGACCTTCTGACGGCAAGTAAAGGTGGATTTCTGATCGATCAGCGTGCAGATTTGGAACACGTTCGGGTTATCCCAACCCTCTTTCAAAGCAGAGTGCGAAAAGATAAACCGAAGCGGGCAGTCAAAACTAAGCAGCCACTCCTTGTCCCGCATGATCGTGTTGTAGGTGTCATAGTCGGCGGTCGTATCACCTTTGGTATCCTTGAAAACGCCCTTCTTATCCTGAGAGAAGTATCCGTTATGAACGGCGGTAACGTCGTGCGGAAACTGCTCCTTTAAAGACGCATATTTCGGGCTGTTCATCAGTTCCTTGTAGCAGCGCTCGAACATCTGAGCATAGATTCCCTTTTCTCCATCCGCCGTGCGGTACTTCTTGACCTCGTCGATAAAGAACAGTGAAAGAACCTTAATGCCCTGCTCACGGTAACGGAGTTCTTTGTCGAGGTGCGCCTTGATGGTTCGCTTGATCTGCGCTTCCTTGATGATATTTTCGTCCACACCGCCGATTGCCTTGCCGAGCATAACCGTTTCGGTGTTTGAAAACTCCACGCTCTCAAATCCGGGCGTGCAGTCGATTCCGGCGACGGAATAACCGTCATACATCTCACGCTCGCCGGAAAGAAGGAACAGATCGTCGTTCGGCTTTACCGTAACTGTCTTTCTTGCAACCGTTCCGCCTTTTGTCTGCACGTCCATCTCGATTTTGGCGCGGAAGCCGTTGTCGTTGGAGACAGAAAGCAAGCGAATATACGGCTTATTGAAATCGTTCGCCACCGTGTTGGAGGAAACACAGATCTGTTTTACCAGCCCCATTTGATAAGCGTCAACAGGCGTCAAACGGTAAAGCAAGTTTATCTGCTCCCGGTGTGTGGCGGAATAACGCAGCACGCACGACGGGTGCAGAGAGGCAATCGCCTCTTTCGCCTTATCGGTATTATCGACGCTCTGCGGCTCGTCGATGATAACGATCGGAGCGGTATCCTGTATGTACCGCATCGCCGTTTCGCCGTTCAGTTTGTCCTGCGCCTGGTTGATGATATTCTCAGCCTTGCGGAAAGCGTCGATATTGATGATCATGATCTCAATATTACTGCTTGTCGCAAACTGTCGAACATCGGATAATTTGCTCGAATTATAGATGAAATACCGACACGGCACATTGTCATAGGCGTTCTCAAAATGCTCTTTGGTGATTTCAAGGGACTTGTAAACGCCCTCTCTGATCGCAACAGACGGAACAACAATGATGAACTTGGTAAAACCGTACCGCTTATGCAGTTCAAAAATCGTCTTGGTGTAAACGTAGGTCTTGCCGGTGCCGGTCTCCATTTCCACGCAGAAGGAAAGACGCGGTTTGCCGTTCTCGTCGGCAATATCGTCCGTCATAGGCAGATTGTTTCTGCGCTGAACCTCGTGCATATTTTCAAGCAGCGTCGCGGCGGAAACATCAATTTTGTTTCCCACTCCCAGACCGTCAAACAGGCTTTGTTGATTGGCGGAGATTTCAAAGGTGGAGGTCAGTTTCTCCTGACCTTTGAAGAGATCCACAACCGCATCCACCGCGTCGGTCTGAAACTGTTGATTCTTAAACTTTAATTTCATACCGTACCGTACCTCACACCAGCTTCAATTCGATCGAACGGTCGCGGAGAATGTAGTGCGCGTTTGACAGCGCTGAATCGTCGGCAAACCCAGCTTCGGCACAAATGATCTTTGCCGGAGCGTATGCCGCCATGCCTTCGATATCCTCCGCCGTGATCTTGTTTGCGAGGCAGACCATCAAAAGGAATTCGCCCACGATATACACGATCTTGTCATTGACCTCTATGTAGGTAACCGGGACATCAAGCGGAATACCCATTTTCAGCATGACCTCATAGACCACGTCCATATCGGTGCGGTCGTCTTTTACGGTATCGATCATGGAATTGAGCCGCTCGTAGAACAGATCGATCTGATGTTCTTCAATCGGCGTGCTGTCCCATGTTTTCAAGTTGGAGGTATCCAGTTTAAAGACTTTGAAGCCAACGTCAAGAGGTTTCTTCTCTTCGTCACCGAGCTGTACTTGAGTATTCTCGTCAAGAATCTTCTTGCCGGCACGACGAATACGCTCCTTGCCTATTTCGCAGATGTTTTTATATCCGTCTTTATAGGCTTCACTGTTTTCAGCAGTAACCTCAGGCAACTGAACCATAATAAACTTCCTTGAATCACCATCGTCAGCATTTGCCTTAATTACAGCGTGCGCGGTAGTTGCAGATCCAGAGAAAAAGTCCAAAACTATATCGTCCTTTTTCACATTGCCAATTCGCAAGAGACGACTAATAAGACGAACCGGTTTAGGTCCATCAAAGTATCCCTTATCGTCAAAAACCCTTTTTAGTTCTTGCCTCCCTTCCTGACTATGACCAACATCTTTATAGAACAAAATCGAGGTTGGGACTATTCCGTCTTGTATTTCCGAAACAAACCTTTTTAGACGCGGAACATTATCTCCATTTTCTCCAAACCAAATGCGATTGTCAGCAACTAATTCCGCAAATCTTTCTCTCGACACACGCCAACAAGCGCCATGAGGTGGATTGACTTTTCTTCCACTTGGTGTAGTAATTTCATAATCTGTGTTCGCATTATATGTTTTTACGGAGAGGTCGCCCGATGTCCAATCTCCTCTCGGATCATTGTCAGGGTTTTTGTAGCGACTGTTTATTTCTTCTGTACGTTCCAGTTTACCAATATCAAATGACTCTATGGATTTTGCGTACATCAAAACATAATCATGGCTGTTCGAAACATATCTTGCATCGTTTTTCGGTGCAAAAGCCCTCTCCCAAATAAACTGCGCAACAAAATTTTCTTCACCGAAGACTTCATCACAAAGTTTACGAAGGTTCATAACCTCATTATCATCAATCGAAATAAAGATAACACCGTCTTCACGCAGCAGGTTTGCAGCGAGACGAAGACGCGGATACATCATATTCAGCCAGTTGGTGTGGTAGCGTCCCATCGTTTCCGGATTGGATTTGGTAGTCTGCTGAGTTACCTCTTTATAGCGCGCCATAGGATCGGCAAAGCTGTCCTCATAGACAAAATCGTTGCCGGTGTTGTACGGCGGATCGATATAGATCATCTTGATTTTGTTGTAGTATGCCGTCTGGAGCAGCTTCAGCACCTCAAGGTTGTCGCCCTCAATATAGAGATTCTGTGTATCGTCAAAGTTTACGCTCTCTTCACGGCAGGGGCGCAAAGTGCCGGTAGAGCGCTTTTGCGCAAGGCGAAGCGATTCGAGCTTGCCTTTCCACTCGAATTTATACTTCTCAAAGTCATTGTCTATGTACTCCCCGCAAAGGGACAGGAGCTTGTCGATATCCAGCTTCCCTTCCGCAAAGCATTGCGGAAAGACCGCTTTCAACTTCTCCATTTCCGCCTGTTCCACGTTCATTGACATTCCATCCAGCTTTTCCATATTCGTTGTTCCTTTCCGAACTTTATTCCTTCTCTATCGACGCATCGGTGCGACTTCTATTTCAAAATGCCGTTGTAATTTGGCGTTTAACTGTTCCCGTTTCAAAAAATCCTTTATATCTTCCTCACAGGCAAGGTCGATCCTCATGGCGTCAAAGTAGATACTTTCTTCCTTTGCCATGAGTTTATTTTTCGCTTCGCCGAGCTTGCGTTCCAATACAAGCCGCTGCATGCGGTCGCTCGTGGTGTTGGATGATAGCTTTTCAAGCTCCGTTATTTCCGAACGGATATCCACAAGGTCGTGCTCCAGCTTTGCTTTATCGACCGACGCTTTTCTGCGAAGCCTGTCCATTTCCTCCGCCTGCGCTGATGAGTTTTCTTTTACCGACTGTTCCACAAACTCATCCAGCGGCACAAGCCTGTCCATTTGGCTTGAGCTATGGGATTTCAACCAGTAGGCGGTCCGGCGCCCCTCATCGCTCCAATCCGTCACCGGCATGGCAAGGATGCTTTTGCACTCATCATCGGTCAAATGCTTTCCGCTTCCCGTTACGCCGCAAAGTAGATTGTAGCTTCTCCCGGTATATTTGCGACCGGCTAAGATATCGACCGTATAAAAAGCGATTTTGCACGGTTCGATTTCTCCGTCAACGGTGAGTTTTCCTTTGTCCGCACACCCCTGATTGTAAAGGACGCCCTTTGCGAGCGGGGAGATGAGTGTGATCTTCTTGAACTCCTTCAGCGCCCTATACCGCTTGCTCTGACCGCCGGTCCAATAGTAGAACAGATACGGAAGTTCCGCATAATCGACAGCGGTGACGGTATGCGTTTCTTCATTGATAAGAAAGCGGCAGTCGTCGTTGTTTGTATTGTACTCGTCGAAAAAATACTTAACAAGCGACCACAGATCACGGTTCACTTGTTCGATCCGTTCATCGGCGTATTTCGGCGTGATCTTGACCTTCTTGGCAAGCTCGCCGGTGAAGGTGGTAAACAGCACCTCTTCGGCGGATTCCACATCACGCCGGTTTTCGTCCTCATAAGCGTTCAAGACCGCATCGTGATCCGCTTCGATCTGTGCCTGCGTACGGACTTTCAGATCACGCAATGATTTATCGAGATTATCGGTGAAGCCGCCTAATATGACGTCGGTCATACCGAACACGCCGTCAGCCACAAGCATACGCTTGTTGACAAGCTCCAGCTTGCGAACGTCCGCCATATTGCTCTTATTGAGGAAGTTCAGCACGATTACGTCGTTTTGCTGATTCAGGCGGTGGCAGCGGTCAATACGCTGTTCCATTTTCAGCGTGTTGTAAAGCAAATCGTAGTTGACGATCAGAGAGGCAATCTCTAAACCGAAGCCTCTTGCCCCCTGATCGGTCGAAATAAGGATTTCCCCGTCCTGCTTGAAGCCCTCAATGGATCGGTAATCCTTGGAGCCGTTGTAGAGGTAGGTTTTATATTGATCCTTCAGGTGATCGTAAAGGTATTGCTGCGTTTCCCTGTTCTCGGTGAAAACGACCGCCTTACGATTGGCGCCGACCTTTTTCAGAAGTTTGAAACAAGGTTCAATAACGGCAAGAAAGCGTTTTAGTTTTTCATCTGGTTTGATCTCCGCCGCCGCGTTAAGCATGGCGGTAAATTCTGCGATTTCATCTTCTGCTCCGGGCGTTTTCTTAAGCCGTGCAATAATGCCCTCAATGGATTTCACAATCGCCGGAGTAGACGAGCCCTGCAGATCGAACAGCATCAGTGCAAGGTCATAGGCGTTCATCTCCGGAAAAGCAATTCGCTTTGGTTTTTCTATGTAAGCCTGTAAAAGGTTATATAAGCGTTGTTCTTCCGGCGATTGCTCAAACTCACAGGTCAGAACAATGCGCTCCGGGATTTTGGCATACCGCTTTGCCTGACTTCGCAAAGTGCGGAAACAGTATTTACTGACAAGCTCCGCCAGTTCCGGATAATTCTCCGGCTTTCTGAAATAGCGGGACATATACTCCTGCTCGCTCGGCAAGATCGTCTCATCAATAAAATACATCAACCCGTAAAGGTCGAGGATGTTCTTCTCGATCGGCGTGCCGGTAAGAAGCAGTTTAAAAGAGCCGTCCGTGATCCGTTTCAATTCCCTTGCCTGCTTGTTATCGTCCTTATACACCGCCGCAAGCAGACTTGCTTCCTCAAATACGGCAATGTCCCAGATGATCTTTTGGATCTGCTCGGCGCACTGAACGGCGAAGTCAAAGGTGGTCAGCACAACGGCGTCCTGTTCAAATGTGTTGCCCACACCGCAGAGTTGTGTGGCATTTGCAATTGTGACAAAGGGAATGCTGTATTTGTTCTCGATCAGCCGTTCCCACTGAACCAAAAGATCGGCGTTGGGGACAAAGATGATACTTCTCGTTTTGCCCTCGTACCACTTCTGCGTAACCACGAGCATTGCTTCCGTGGACTTGCCAAGCCCGCTTTCGTCCATTAAAACAACGCCTTTGGAATAAGGAGAACGTGTGGCAAACAGCGCCGCGCCGACCTGATACGGATACACTTTGATATCCGACGAAGCGAAGGACGGGATGAATTTATCGTCGTCCTGCAAACTGTCAAGTATACGCGCTGTATAATACGCGTGAAACGGCGTGCTCGTCATAGCGGTCTCCTTTCGTTGTATGTTTGACTTCCGAAAATATTAAGGTTTTACTTCCGATATTGTGATTAGTTTTTCAAGCATCCGATTGGAACTACTAGAACGCCATCATCTCTGCGATAAGCAACTTCTGTTCCAGTCAAAACCATTAAGAATGAAGGTTCTTTCATCTTTTCGGTGTTGACTTTATCCCTGAGTTCGCAAAGGTGCTTTGCCGCATCCTCAATCTCTTTAGATCCGAGTTTGACTTCTATCGCCGCCCATCTGCCGTCATTCAGGCAGACGACAGCGTCCGATTCCAGCCCACTCGCATCGCGGTACTGGAAAACCTGACCATCGATAGAATCCGCATATACACGGAGATCTCTGTCGCAAAGGGATTCAAAAAGAAATCCGAAGTAATTGAAATCATCAAGAAGTCTTTCGGGCGTCAAACGCATAACAGCCGCTGCAATCGAAGGATCAACAAACTGACGCTTGGGTGAAGTTCTGATTGCGGTTTTGGATCGAAGAGCCGGATTCCACGCCGGCAAATTTTCCGTTACAAAAATCCTGTCAAGAGCGTTCAGATACTGACTGATTGTTTTTTCGGAAATGCTGTCATCGTTATCGCCCATAGCGATATCGTCGTGAATCGTCTTAATTGTTGCCAGCGTTGAAATATTGCGCGAAAGTGATCTCAAAAGCGCACGCACACGCACGGGGCTTTTTTCAATACCGTCCACTCTGGAGATATCCGCATTAATGATCGCCTCAACATAATCGATCGCATGTCTGAAAGCATTTTTCTCAGATTCTCCGACAGAAGCCGGCCAACCACCGCGTACAATGGCATAGGCAGCTTGTTCAATCGTGAGTTCTGAAAAACCGGCGATATCTGTCTTTCCATCAAAAAGGTCGCCAAGGGATACTTCGCCGTTTGACTCTCCTGATTCAAATAGACTCATTGGACGCATTGTCAGTCTTGAAATTCGCCCTGTTCCTGTATGCTGCACTGCATTATCCTTCGGCACAGCAGAACCGGTCAGGATAAACTGTCCCGCTTCCCCTCTTTGATCAACGGCAAATCTCACCGCATCCCATAAAACAGGGGCGGTTTGCCATTCGTCAAGCAAACGCGGCGTTTCACCTTTTAAAAGCAGAGAAGGCTTTGTATCCGCCGCTTTCAGATAGGATACCTGTTTATCAGGATCCTGCATAAATAAAAAACTCTTTGACGCCTCCATAGCGGTACGCGTTTTCCCACACCACTTCGGTCCCTCAATTAAGACAGCTCCGCTGGACTCTAATCTCTCAGCGAGTATTCTGTCTGCAATTCGATTCATATATTTCCGGTTCATAATTAACCTCCGGTTCGCAGTTATGTATATAGTATATCACAGACTTCCGAAAAAATCAACAGTTCACTTCCGAAAATATTATGAATTTTCTTCCGAAAATAGAAGAAAGCCGACGCCTCTTTTGAAGCGCCGGCTTTGTTTGTTATTCCCTTGTGATGTCAAAGAGCTTTCGGTAGTTCAGGACAACCTCTTGCTCACTTCGGCAATTGAAGTAGGCGAGGACGTGTTCCTTTGGGATCTTTGCACGATAGACAGTGCCGTCAGACTGAAAACGGTTGGCGAACCATTCCGCCTTCTTTTTGCTGAGCGTCCATGACAAAGCCAAGACTTCGCCTTTCGGCTTGACGCCTCTGTAAACCGTCAGTGCTTCCGGAAGATTCAAATACTTTTTGTAATCTTCCTCCTCCAGCAGTAT
>JAFXWT010000134.1 GCA_017542695.1 Clostridia bacterium | reverse complement strand
GATTCATCCTACTGCTTTTATTCGGACGATCAGCGCGACAGGATAATCAGAACGCAGTACATCCTTGAGACTTTTCAGAAGGCTTTGACGGAAAAGCAGATAATCGTTTACTATCAGCCGATAATTCGTTCGATGAGCGGCATGGTCTGCGACGAGGAGGCGCTCTCAAGGTGGAACGATCCCGTAAAGGGTATGCTGTCTCCCGCCGAGTTTATCCCACCTCTCGAAGAAGCGAGACTGATATATAAGCTCGATTTGTACGTTCTCGAAACTGTGCTTGAGAAAATAAAGAAACAAAGGGAAGCCGGTCTGCTTATCGTTCCTCATTCCATAAACCTTTCAAGGTCCGATTTTGAGTGCTGCGATATAGTTGAGGAGATAAGACGGCGCGTTGACGCGTCGGGCATCGACCGTGAGCTTATCACGATCGAGATCACCGAGAGCATCATAGCGTCTGATTTCGACTATATGAAAGAGCAGATAGAAAGGTTCCGTTCCCTCGGCTTCAAGGTCTGGATGGACGATTTCGGAAGCGCCTACTCGTCTCTCGACATTCTCCAGAGCGTACAATTCGACCTTATCAAGTTCGACATGAACTTCATGAAAAATCTCGACGAGTGCGACAACGCAAAGATCATTCTCACGGAGCTTATGAAAATGACGGCGTCTCTCGGACTCGACACGGTCTGCGAAGGTGTCGAAACTGAAAAGCAGGCGAAATTCCTTACGGAGATCGGATGCTCTAAACTGCAGGGCTATTACTACTGTAAACCCATCCCGTACGAGGCCATCGTTGAAAGGTACAGCAAAGGGATTCAGATCGGTTTCGAGAATCCCGAAGAGTCCGAATATTACAGAACGATAGGCGGAATCAATCTGTACGACATATCCGTCATAGCGTCCGACGACGAAAACGCTTTGCTCAATTCGTTCAACACTCTGCCCATGGGCGTTATTGAGATCAAAGGAGACATGGCGCGTTTTGCCCGCAGCAACAAGTCTTACCGAAAATTCATAAAGACATATTTCGGCTTCGATCTTTCCGCCGAAGGCTCGAAGTTTGAAAAGTATGGCGACTCTTTTATGAAAAACGTCGTTAATACGTGCTGCGCGCTCGGTGTAAAATCTGTCTATGACGAGACGATGCCCAACGGCTGCGTCGTTCATTCTTTCGCCCGCCGCATAGCGGTTAATCCCGTCACCGGGATCACGGCGGTCGCCGCGGCTGTGCTTTCGATAACGAACGCAAACGACGGCGCAACGTATGCCGTCATCGCGCGGGCTCTTGCCGCGGACTATTATAACATCTATTACGTTGATCTTGTATCCGAAAAGTTTATTGAGTACAGCTCAACCGTCGGTTCCGAAGAGATCGCGATAGAACGTCACGGCGAGAACTTTTTCGAGGAGTGCAGGATCGCCGTGGACCGTATCTACGAAGAGGACAGAAAACAGTTCTATGAAGTCTTTACCAAAGAGAACGTTATCCGCGAGCTTGACGAGCAGGGCGTTTTCAATATGAGATACAGACTTACCGACACGGGAACTCCGATGTACGTGAATATGAAGATCACCCGTATGCCCTCAGATAAAACGCATATCATCATTGGTATCAGTATTATC
>JAFXWT010000013.1 GCA_017542695.1 Clostridia bacterium | reverse complement strand
GTCGGAGTATTTGCCCACGACTGAAAATCCCGCTTCCTTCAGTATCTTTTCAAGCGTGCGCTCGGAATATGCTTTCTGGCGCTGTGTTTCGTCGTATCTGTGCCATGCGCCGCCTTTTTTCTCAAAAAACGTCAGGTAATAGTCGCACACGCCGCGCTTTTGACTGTAAAAGCACTGCCACGAGAGGAACATCCCGTCGACTTCATACACGAAAGCGTTGTCGGAAAGGATATTCTCGAATTTATATTTTGACGAAACATCAAACACGAAAACGCCTCCCTTTTTCAGCGCCGCGGCAACGGAGCAAAAACAAGAGCGAACGTCGTCGGACCCGGCGAGGTAGTTTACCCCGTCGAACGAGCATATCACGGCGTCGTTTTCGGCTCCTGTGTCGAGATACGCCATGTCCTGCTCGGCGTAGCGGACATTTACGCCGCGCTCATCGGCTTTTTTCTGCGCCGGCGCGAGCATTTCCGACGATATATCAACGCCCGTCATTTCGTGACCGCGCGCGGCGAGCTCGATAGTAATGCTTCCCGTGCCGCAGCCGATGTCGACGACCGTTTTCGCGTCGACGCCGCACATTTCAAAGCATTTTTCATAGAAATCAGCCCATTTTGAGTAGTTCACGCCGTCCATCAGCGCGTCGTAGTATTTTGCGAGGATAGAATACTGTGCCATTATCTGAACTCCGTTTCTTTATCCGGCATATAGACGTTTAATCGGCAGACGGTGTGGTCGCCGCCGTCAAGCAGCGTCGGATACGCCGCGAGAATGTGCTCGATGATGTGCTTCGGGTTGATGAACGATTTTTCGCCGCAGGAAAGGCGCGCGACGATCACTATATCCTCACCGTCGTACGCGCAGGAAAGAATGTCGCAAAGCGGCGCGATGTCAAGCTCGTGCGTTCCGGTTTTCGTCGTTTTCGATACAACGATCTCCCCGCCAAAAAGCGCGAGGATATCCTTTGCGAGCTTATCCGACGCTTCGGACGTGATAAGGCGGATCTCATACGTTGCCCAGCCGATGTCGCAGAATTTCGTCGTCGGCTCGTACGCCTCGACGGCGCGAAGCTCCGTCGGGAAAGACGAATTGAGGCGCGCGACGATCTCGTCATAAGGCACGCGCTCGGTCAGCATAAAGTCCATAAATTCGCAAAGACTCGCCGTGCCGACCGAAAGCGGAAGAGAAAATACCATTTTCGGATGCGGGTTAAAGCCGAGCGTATACCATATCGGCAGTTTCGCGCGCAGAAACGCCGCTTTCATCGTGCGCGAAAGGTCGAGATGCGATATGAATTTCAGCGAGCCGACCTTTGAAAATCTGACTCTTACGGGGTAACGTTCTTCGGGCACCATGATCTTTCACCTCCCAGCTTATTCGCGCCGCACGCGGAGCATTTTTCCGAGCAGGCGGGCGTCGTTTTTCCTTTGTATGCGTTGTGGCGCTCGCGGAGCAAAAACTCTTTCGTCACGCCGATGTCGATTATATCCCACGGGAGCACCTCGTCCTCGCCGAACGTGCGGTTTGCGTAAAAGCTCTCGTCGATGCCGACCGATCTGAACACATCAAGCCAGCCCTCGTAGCTGAAAAATTCCTCCCACGCGTCAAGACGCATTCCGCGGCGGTGCGCTTCGAGTATCGCTTTGCCGAGCCGCCTGTCGCCGCGGGCGAACACCGCTTCAATGCGGCTGACTCCCGCGTCGTGATAGTTGTATTTTATCTTTCTGTCGGTGTTTTTCACCGTGACGTATTTCTGACGGCGGATGAGCTCGTCGTACGGGCACTGCCCTTCCCATTGGAACGGCGTGAACGGCTTCGGCACGAAGCACGCCGCCGATATCGTCACCTGCGACTGACGTTTCATTCTGCCGGGCGTTCGGTAAAATTCCTCGATCACCTCGCGCGCGAGGGCGATTATGCCGTCGAGGTCCTCATCGGTTTCCGTCGGGAGTCCCTGCATGAAATAGAGCTTGACCGCCGTCTTGCCGCCCTCGAAAGCGACGCGGCAGGCGCGGAGCAGTTCTTCTTCGTTGATGTTCTTGTTTATCACGTCGCGCAGGCGCTGAGTCCCCGCCTCGGGCGCAAACGTGATGCCTCCCGTGCGGACGGTCGATATCTTTTCCATCAGCTCCTTTGTGAAGCTGTTGACGCGCAGCGACGGGAGAGAAAGAGATATCTTTTTGTCGTCCGTCCATTTCAGCATTTCGTCGGTCAGTCTGTCAATGCACGTGTAGTCGCTGATCGAAAGGGACGATAGCGTGATCTCGTCGTATCCCGTGTTTTCGACGAGCGTTTTCGCCGTCTCATTCAGTTTTTCAACGCTCTTTTCGCGCACGGGGCGGTAGACCATCCCCGCCTGACAGAATCGGCACCCGCGGATACATCCGCGGTAGACCTCGAGCACTATCCTGTCCTGCACCGTTTCGATGTAAGGCATAACGAGATTTTCGGGGTACGGCGCTTTGTCCATATCCTTTACGATGCGCTTTCTGACTCTCTTCGGCACGTCGTCATATTTCGGTCTGTATTCCTTTATCGTTCCGTCGTCGTTGTACGTCACGTCGTAGAGAGACGGCACGTAAAAACCTTCGAGATGCGACGCGCGGCGGAGCAGTTCGTCCCTTGTCATGTCGGAAAACTTATACTCGCGGTAAAGCGCGCACAGATCGGGCAGCTCGTCCTCGCCCTCGCCAATGAGGAAAATATCGGCAAAGTCCGCCATCGGCTCGCTGTTATACGTACACGGCCCGCCGCAGACGATGAGCGGATGCTTTTCGTCGCGCTCGGAAGCGAGAACGGGGATCCCCGCGAGAGACAGCATATTCAGCACGTTCGTGTAACCCATTTCATATTGGAGCGAAAAGCCGACGATGTCGAATTCGGAGAGCGGGTCGCCGCTCTCGACCGCCCAGAGCGGAATGCCGTGCGCGCGCATTTGTTCTTCCATGTCGACCCACGGCGCGTAGCCGCGCTCGCACCAGACGTAGTCCATTTTATTCATTATGTCGTACAGGATGCGTATGCCGAGATTCGACATTCCGATCTCGTACGTGTCGGGGAAGCAGAACGCAAAGCGCACGTCGACCTTCGACTTGTCCTTTATGACCTGCCCCCATTCGCCGCCGACGTAGCGCCCAGGTTTTTCGACTTTTTTAAGTATGCTTTCGGGTATTCTCATTCTTCGTTCTCCTCGGGATCTTCTTCGCTTGGTGATGTTACTTTTGCGCGCCTGCACACCGCGCGATAGTCGCAGTATTCACACGGCGAACCATTTTGGTTTATCTCAAGCGGCTCGGCGTTTGCTTTGCCGTCTTTCATTTCGTTTGCCGTTTTAAGAACAACGGTCTTGACTTTATCTTTCAGCTCTTCGAGTTTTTTGTCCGACGCAAGCTTCTTTATCTCTCCGTCGTCGGAATAATTCTCGATATCTTTGACTTTAACGGGTATATACTCGCCCGAAAGGTTTTCGTCGAGCGCCGTCAATACCTCGATATCGGAAAGGAACACGCCGCTCTTTTTCGCTTTGACGCTCGGCGTTTGGTCGAGCGACAGACTCAGCGACGGCGCACCGATACTGTAATACTGAACTCCCGCGGGAGCTGTTTTTTTGCCGTAATATTTTTCTCCGTTCTCCCATATCGAGAAAAGGTAGAGCAGCATCTGAAGATCAAGCCCAAGCTCGACGTTTTTGACGTCGAACACCTTTTTCCCCGTCTTGTAGTCGGTGACGAGGACGCGGAGCGTGCCGTCGCCCGCCTCGTAAGCGTCCACGCGGTCGATCCTGCCGTGGATGTTCACTCTGACGCGCCCATCCGACATTTTCATCGGCGCGACGCCGCCGTTTCCGATCCGAAGCTCGTATGAGATCGGACTGAATTTGCTTTGCTTCATCTCAGCGCGGATGTATTTCAGATATTCGCGCGCGGCGGCGCAGAGTCCGTCGATGACGTGGAGAGTTCTCTTCGGCGCGACGCCGCCCGTGAGCACGCCGAGTTGATATTCGGCGGCTTCTCTTACTTTTTTGTCAAGCTCCTCGTCCGAAGCGCCGGGGTTTTCGGCGGCAAAGCGCACGGCGATCTCCATTATCTTGTGCATGATCGTGCCGACGTCTTTTTCGGCAAAGCGGCTCTCGCTGTCGTCGGAAAGATTCAGCTCATACTTGCAGAAATAGGCAAAACGGCACTTGACGTATTGTTCAAGGCGCGTCGGGCTTGCGCTTATCGTTCCTCCGAAAAGCATGTCCGCCGTCTCTTTTCCGACGACGCAGTCCTTTGCCGACATCGGCAAGGATAGGTATTTCAGCCGCTCGGCGTATTCGGGCAAAACGGCGTAGTATTCGGAGAGCGCCTCGCCGAGCGCGCCGCCGCACGTAACGTGTTCGAGCGCCGAGTTTATGTTCCAGACGCGGTCGAGGCGCGGCGTTTCTTCAAAATTTTCATCCGTGACGGACGGAAAAAGCTCCATTATGCGCAGCGCGCCCTCGGACATTTCAACGGGCTCGCCGTCGGCGTTAAAACGCGGGTGAGTGACGGTCAGCGACTCGGACGGAGACGAAACGGCGGTATAGAAGAAGAAAAGCTCGTCTGAGAGTTTTTTCCACAGCCGCGACGATATCTCGACACCCACGCTTTCGAGCTCGCTCTTTTCGCGCTCGGTGAAGATACCGTCCTCGCCGACGCGGTGCGGGAAGCCGCCGGAAAAACACCCGATGACGTAAACGTGTTTGACGTTCGTTACGCTCGTCAGCACCGCGTCCGCTATCAGCACGCGGTCGATCGCCGTCGGTATCCTGCCGATATCTGTCTCAGAGAGCATCGCGGAAAGGTAAACATAAAATCCGTCAACGTCGCATTCTTTTTCTCCCACCGATGTCACCAGCTGATCGAGCGCGTCGCAAAACGCGCGCCACAGCTTCTTTTCCGTCGATTCGAGGGCGAGGTCTCCGCGCTCGTGCGCGCTCTCGGCGTGAGAGGCGAGGCGCTCGGGGACCGAGAGCGACGAAAGGTAGTCAAACAGAGCCGTCGCAAATCCGCGCACGGTCTTTTGATTTTTCATCACACCGACAAAGCGTGCAAGCGGCTCGACGACGTCGCGTCGCGTCGCGTTTATCCTGTCGAGCGCCGCCGCGTCTTTGTCCGTAAACGAATCGGCAAAGCCGCGCGGATTCATGAGAAAATCTCCGTCGGTAAATTTCTTTCCCGTGATTCCCCACTTTATAACGTAATTTTCAAATGCGAAAAGATCCTCCGCGGCAACGCCGCAAAGGTCTGTTTTTATATAAGATATGACGTCGTCGAAATAAAATCCGTGACGTGCGACGGCAAGAGCACTCGTGACGAATTTTATAAGCGACATTTCGGATATGTCGGTTTTATCGGATATGAAATACGGTATTCCGTATTTGTCGAAAACGGCGTCGATCACGCCTTTGTATTCGTCGGTGCTTCGCGTAATTACAGCCATATCGCGCATGCGCGCGCCGCCGTGTATCCTTCGGCAGATGTCAACGGCAACGGCCTCCGCCTCGGCGTAAGCGTTCGCCGCACCGATAATGCGAATGTTCTCGGCTGCCCCGTCAAATTTAGCTTTAGTCAGGCGCGACGAGGAAAAAAGATGCGACGAAAGGAACGACAGCTCGTCGTTTTTATATCGCGCCGCGGCGCGCATAACGATATTGTCGCCCGTTTTTACGCCTGCGCGCACGGCGACGCGCCTCAGCGTCATGTCCGTGTTTTCGAGCGTCATGAACGCGGGCTCGTTTTTGTCCTCGTCCGGCTCGTAAGCTATGGAAACAACGACGTTGTCAGCGCCCGACGTCATTTTTTCGATAAAGCCGTACTGCTGCGACGTAAACGCCGAAAAAGAGTCGATATATACCTCGCTCCCGCGAAAAAAATCCGCCGTTCCGTCGAGCGCGCAAACCGCCGAGAGCATCCCGTCGGGATCTTTCCATCGCTGTGCGACGGCGGCGTCGAATTCCGAGAATATCAGCGCGAGATCGGCGAGCTTTGACGCGGTTTTCCCGTCAAGGCGCGACGCCGCGGCGGCAAGCGTTTCCGGTGTTATGTCGTTCCGCATCATTTCGCCACGAGCTTTGACGAGCTTTTCCGTCATATTGAGGTCGGTTTTCGAGATGTTCTTGTAGTCCGAAAGGCGCGGCGACAGCGAGTTCAAAACTCCGTACATTATTGCCTTTTTCGCGCCCGCGCCGATGTAATTTTCGCATATTCCGCCGAGTGCGCGGAAAATATAGTTTGAAAGGCGGCGGAAAGTTACGACGTCGATGTTCCCAACGCCGCAAAGCTCGGACGCGCGCCGCTCGGCGATGACCGCGTCTCTGTCGGGGACGAGGATATACACGTGCTTTCCGCTCGCCGCGGCGCTTTGAGCGCGCGAAAAGAGCTCGGCGCTTTTGCCCGTGCCCGTTCTTCCGTATATGAAGCTCAACATGCGTACCCTCCCGTGATATTATTTTTCCGCGCTCTCAAAAAGCGCGACGTTTCGCATGACGGTCTCTTTTTTGCGCCACGAAAAAGCGCGGCGAGCAAATTCTTCGTCCGTCATTTCTTCAAGCGTTTTTCTGTCGAGGCGCGATATCCTGTTTTCCCTGAAAAACGATATCGGCGTTTCGGCGACGTTTTTGTTCATCGGGCAGACCGTCTGGCATATATCGCAGCCCCAGACAGAGCCGTTTTCGACGATATACGCCTTCTCGTCGTCCGACAGTTCGCCCTTTTTCTGCGTGACGGCGGAGAGGCACTCGCGCCCGTTTTTCATCGGGCACGCGCGGCGACACGCGCCGCAGTGAAGGCACCCGCGCGCCTCCTTCGGCGCGCCGTCAAGTCCCATAGCAAAAGCGGGAACGTCGGTCAAAAGCTCACCGATAAAGACGAACGAGCCGTACTTTTCGTTGATGATAACGTAGCTGTCGCCCCTGACGGCAAGCCCCGCGCGGAGCGCCGCTTCCGTTTCCTCTATCGGCGATTTATCGGAAAAACCGACGAATCGCCCGCCGAATTCCTCCGTCAGCGCCGCTTCAATCCGCGGAAAAAGCTCCGCCGTGTATGCGTGATAATCGCGCGGGCGGGCGTAAAGCGATACATTGCCGCCCCTGTCGTCGACGTAGTACGGCATGAGGAACACGAGCGCGCATCTTACGTCGTCCGCGCTCATCCCGCGCCGCTCGATGATATCGGGACGGCGTATATCGGCAGGCGTTATATCGAGAGCCGAAACGTATTCGAGCTTTTCTTTTTCAAATATTTCATTGACAGTCATAAACGGTGCGCCTTAAAATAAATCTTGAAAAACCACAAGATATATGGTATAATTATTGTGTACACACATTTTATCATATTTTCCCGAGGAAATCAACATATATCACGGAGTAAAATCAAAAATGACGAAAAAAACGCAAATTTACGATGAATCTGTCATAACGATGCTCAAAGGCGAAGACCGCGTCCGCAAACGCCCCGCGGTCATTTTCGGCTCGGACGGAATCGAGGGATGTGAGCACAGTGCGTTTGAGATAATCTCGAACGCCGTCGACGAGGCGCGCGAGGGTTACGGCAGCACGATAAACGTGACATACGGACGCGACCGCACGATCACGGTCGAGGATTTCGGCCGCGGCGTTCCTCTCGGATTCAACGAAAAAGAGGGCAGATATAACTGGGAGCTCGTCTACTGCGAGCTTTACGCGGGCGGCAAATACAACAACAGCGAGGAGGGCGTTTACGCATACGCGCTCGGACTGAACGGTCTCGGCGCGGCGGCGACGCAGTATTCGTCCGAGTTCATGACGGTAAAGTCGTACCGCGGCGACGAGATGAGCGAAATTTCGTTCAAAAAGGGAAAGCCCGACGGCGATCTTGTCAAAACTCCGCTCGCGGGGCGCGCGAGACGCACGGGCACTGTCGTTTCATGGCGACCCGACCTTGAAGTCTTTACCGACACGAAGATCCCGTTTGAATATTTCGACGGGATGCTCGACAAGCAGGCGGTCGTCAACGCGGGGCTTCATTTCAACCTCAAATACACGTCCGAGGACGGCGAGACGACGGAAAGATCGTATTGCTACGAAAACGGAATCGAGGACTACATCGCAAAGCTGGCGGGCAACTCTTCCCTCACCGCGCCGCACCTCTGCAAAATGGAGGCGCGAGGCCGCGACCGCGAGGACAAACCCGAATACAACCTCAAAGCCGAAGCGGCGTTCTGCTTTTCCAACAACGTAAACGTCATTGAATACTACCACAATTCGAGTTTTCTCGAGCACGGCGGCTCGCCCGACAAGGCGACGCGCTCCGCGTTCGTTTACGCCATCGACAAATACCTCAAATCAAAGAACAAATACAACAAAAACGAAGCGAAGATATCTTTCGGCGACATCGAGGACTGCCTTGTGCTCGTCATCAACAGCTTTTCGACGCAGACGTCGTACGAAAACCAGACGAAAAAGGCGATAACGAACGAATTTATCACCGAGGCGCTGACCGATTTCATCAAAACGCAGCTCGAGGTCTATTTCATCGAAAAGCCCGACGAGGCGGAGAAGATCGCGTCTCAGGTGCTTGTCAACAAGCGCTCGCGCGAGAGCGCCGAGAGCACGCGCTTAAACCTCAAAAAGAAACTGCAAACGTCAGGCGGCATCGCCGATCGCGTCGAAAAATTCGTTACGTGCCGATCGAAAGACCCCGAAAAGCGCGAGGTCTACATCGTCGAAGGCGACTCGGCAATGGGCTCGTGTATACAGGGGCGCAACGCCGAATTTCAGGCAATAATCCCCGTGCGCGGCAAGACGCTGAACTGCCTCAAAAACGGATACGACAGGATATTCAAAAGCGACATCATCGTCGATCTGCTCAAGGTCATAGGGTGCGGAGCGGAAATTCCGACCAAGACAAAGGGCGCGCAGAACACGTTCGATATGGGCCAGCTCAAATGGAGCAAGATCATAATCTGCACCGATGCCGACGAGGAC
The DNA here is from genome assembly GCA_017542695.1 of Clostridia bacterium. The sequence goes on along the minus strand of JAFXWT010000013.1, from coordinate 20,844 downwards.
GGCTTTCAGATCAGAACTCTTCTCCTGACTCTGTTCTATCGCCTCCTGCCGACGCTGATAAGAGAGGGCAAGGTATTCATAGCCGAGTCGCCGCTGTTTGAGATCACGACGAAAGACGACACGTATTTTGCTTATAACGAGCCGGAAAAAGCCGAGATATTAAAGAAGCTCGCGGGCGCGAAATACACCATCCAGCGCTCGAAAGGTCTCGGCGAGAACGAGCCCGAAATGATGTGGAAAACGACGATGAACCCCGCGACGCGCCGGCTCATCTGCGTTTCCCCCGCCGACGCGGAGAGAACGGCGTACATCTTCGAAACGCTGCTCGGCGACGACCTTGATGAGCGAAAGGATTTCATCACGAAATACGGCAAGCAGTATATTGCCGAAGCTGATATTTAAGGAGGAAGGATATGGCACCGAGAAAGAAAAAACAGGATATTGCCGTTGAGCTTCCTCCGGCACCCGTGACGTATCAGCCGATAACGGAAACTGTCGAAAAGAACTACATGCCATACGTTATGAGCGTCATCGTGTCGCGCGCGATCCCCGAGATCGACGGATTCAAGCCCGCACACAGAAAATTACTCTACACGATGTATAAGATGGGACTTCTTACAGGCGGAAGAACGAAAAGCACCAACGTCGTCGGCGCGACGATGAAGCTCAACCCACACGGCGACAGCGCGATATACGAAACGCTCGTGCGTCTGACGCGCGGCAACGGTGCGCTGCTCCATCCGTTCATCGACTCCAAGGGGAACTTCGGCAAGCAGTATTCGTCCGACATGGCATACGCCGCATCTCGATACACCGAGGTCAAACTCGACCCGTTCTGCGCCGAGATTTTCCGCGGGATAGACAAGAACGCCGTCGACATGGTCGACAACTACGACGCGACGTCGAAAGAACCGGCGCTGCTGCCGACGACGTTCCCGAACATACTTGTTTCGCCTAACATGGGCATCGCCGTCGGCATGGCGTCGAAGATATGCTCGTTCAACCTCGGCGAAGTGTGCGACGGCACCGTCGCCCTGCTCAAAAATCCGAAGATCACGACGGACGAGCTGCTCGAAATAATAAAAGCGCCCGACTTTTCGGGCGGCGCCTCGATCATTTACGACCACGAGGCGATGCGTCAGATCTGCGAGACGGGCGAGGGCTCAATCGCTCTTCGCGCGCGCTACACGTACGACAAAGCGGACAACTGCATCGAGATAATCGAGATACCGTACTCGACGACGATCGAGATCGTGCTGAAAAAAATAACGGAAATGATCCGCCTCGGTCAGCTCCGCGAGGTCAGCGACGCAAGGAATGAGATCGACCTCAGCGGTTTCAAGCTGACGCTCGATCTGCGCCGCGGCACCGATCCCGACAAGCTGATGGCGAAGCTGTTCAAGAAAACGACGCTGCAAGACAACTTCTCCTGCAACTTCAACGTGCTCATCGACGGCGCGCCGCGCGTCATGGGCATAAAGGAGATACTGACGGAATGGATACGCTTCCGCACGGAGTGCGTCAAACGCGAGCTTACGTTCGACCTTGAAAAGAAGCAGGACAAGCTCCACCTCCTCCTCGGTCTCGGGCAAATACTTCTCGATATCGACAAGGCGGTTAAGATCGTTCGTGAAACGGAAAAGGAGTCCGACGTCGTGCCGAACCTGATGAAAGGGTTCAAAATCGACGAAGTTCAGGCGGAATACATCGCCGAAATAAAACTCCGCCACCTCAACCGTGAGTACATCATAGAGCGCATCGCCGAGATCGACTCGCTCCAGAAAGAGATAGCCGAGCTGCGCGACATCATCGCAAGCGAGCCGAAGCTCCGCCGCCTTATCGCGCAGCAGCTCACGGATATAAAGAAAAAATACGCCGTTCCGCGCAAGACGCAGATCATATACGACGATTCGCATCCCGAATACCGCGAGGAAGAGTTCGTCGAAAACTACAACGTCAAACTGATACTGACAAAAGAGGGATATTTCAAGAAAATCACTCTTCAATCCCTGCGCGGCAACGATGAACAGGCGTTAAAGCCCGGCGACAGCGTGTCACAGATAATCGACGCGGACAACACCGTCGAGCTTCTGTTCGTTTCCGACGCGCAGAAGGTTTACAAGATGAAAGCGTCGGAATTCGGGACGAAGAAAGCGTCCGAGCTTGGCGATTTCATCCCCGCGAAATTCGACAAGGGCGAGCGCGTGATGTGCATGATGCCGCTCAAAAAATACGACGAGGACAAGAATTTCATATTCATTTTCGAGAACGGCAAGGGTGTGAAGATTCCCGCCGTGTCGTATGAAACGAAGGTCGCAAGGAAAAAGCTCGTCAACGCTTACTCGGCGGCGTCGCCGATTGTCGCGGCGTTTTATGAGGAAAAGCCGATTGACATTCTTATCATCAACGACGCCGGCAAGGGAATTCTCATAAGCTCCAAGCTCATCCCGAAAAAGACGACGAGAACGTCGGCGGGCGTGTCGCTGTTCCAGCTCAAAAAAGGACAGAAGATCGCCTCGGCGACGATGAATATCTCGGAGTATCCCGGCGCCGAGAAATGCAAAAAGATCAAGATCCCCGCGTCGGGCGGGACGCTGTCATGACGGCTCTGATAATAAGCGGCGACGCTCTGTTCAAACGGATGCTTGTAATCGAGCTGAAACAGCGCGGAGTCGAAGCCGAGAGCGCCTCCGACTTTCAGAGCGCACTCGAAAAGCGCCCGACCGTAATTTTCCTCGACGCGAAAACGATAAAAAAAGCGCCGAAAGCGCCCGACGGGTGCGACATTGTGATCTTCGGCCGCGGAGACGACATATCCGCGCTCGGCGAAGACGCGTACGACTACCCCGTTTACGAGCGACCGTTCGTCGTATCGGATATGCTCGACGCGACAGTCGGCAAACCGACGCTTGCCATGGACGGCGCAAAAACAGAGCGCTCCGCATCCGACGGGCTTCGACTGCACGCGTCGAGTCACAGCGCGACGTATAGAGGCGAGCGTATCGCGCTTTCAAAAAAGGAATACGCTCTGCTCGGACTTTTGATGGAAAAAAAAGGCGCCGCGCTCTCGCGCGGCGAAGCCGCCGAAAAGATCTTCGGCGGGGAAAACTCGAACGTCGTCGACGTTTATATAAAATACCTCCGGCAAAAGATCGACGAGCGCTTCGGCGTGAAGATCATTACGTCGGTGCGCGGCGTAGGATACGAGATAAAATAAAAAATGCCTTTTCTGCCCGAGAGCAGAAAAGGCATTTTTCTTTTTTGCCATTTTATTTAAGCACGTTGACCGCGCCGAACGCGCAATCCGCTTTTATAACGACGTCGGCGTCGTCTGCCGTAGGCACTTTGCACGTGATGCCGCTGAAGACGGAATCCTTGGCTATCTTGACCGTCACGCCTTCGGGAACGATGATGTCGATCTTGCCGAACGCGCAGTTCAAATCAAGCTGCGCGCCTTTTGTGATCGTCGCGCCGCGCAAGTCGATCCTGTATGAGCCGAACGAGCACGAGAACTTGCCGCCCGCGAACGTCCTGCCGGCGTAATTGCTTTCGCCTTCGGTGAACGCACAGCTCTGCGATTCGGGTTTCGCGTCGGCATCCGCCGCCTCGCCCTCGACAGTCGTTGTCGACGCTACGGCGATGTGTTTTTTTGGCGCGAACGTGCGATAGATGAGCCGCACGCCGATGCAGAGGATTATTGCGCCGCCGATAATGAGCCAGACGTTCACGTCTTTGAGCACAGGCACGTGATATCTCGCAAACAGCACTCCGAAAAGCACAAGTCCGATCACGTTGACAAAGTTCGGTCCGTCATTGATTATGCCGAACAGGAACATGAGCATGAACAGTACAGCCCACCATCCGTCGATGAAAATGTTGATGTTCCAACCGAATGCGCCGTTGCCGACAAGGACAACGCCGAGAGCGATGATTATAAGACCGATCAGAACGGCAATTATTTTCTTTCTCAAAGTGTGCCTCCTTTAATTGCTTTTGTATTTATTGAAACAATTTTCGCGTCTCTTTTTAATGACGAATTTCACAACGAAAAACCCGACAACGAGTGCGACGATAACGATGCAGATAACGTAGATCGCCGTCGAGATATTGCTCTGCAGCTTCAATTCTTCCCAAAGGTCGTTCATAAGTCCGAGCGTCTTGTCGGGGAGAGAATAATAATACTGCATTTTGTCGATATATTCCTCGTCGTCGAATATGCCGTAGAGTATCTCCATCGCGTCCTCGTGGATCTCTTCTGTCATATACTCGATATATTCCTCGTTCTCGCGGACGAGCGTGTTCGGGGAGGCGTAGCAGATATATTCCGCGTTTGCGATGGCGATTTCCTCGCTGAGCATGAAGTTGATGTACTCCATTGCGAGATCCTTGTGTCCCGCGTTCTTCGGAACGCACATCACGTCGACGAATATATTCGTGCCCTCTTCGGGATGATAGAACGAAAGGTCCTCGTTGTCGCCGTACATCGTGAAATAGTCGCCCGCGTAGTACGGCGCTATCGCCGCGGAGCTGCCCTTCATCTTGTTGAAAACTTCGTCCATCGCGTAGCATTGGAGGATGGGCTTTTGCTCGATGAGCTTTTCAAGCGCCGCGCGCCATTCGTCCTCGTTTTCGGAGTTTACGTCGAGTCCGAGCAGGAACTGCGCCGCGCCGAACGCGTCACGCGGGTTGTTGAACTGGATGATATTACCCTTGTATTTCTCGTTCCAGAGAAGCTCCCAGGAGCCGATGTCTTCTTCGTCGACTATCGACGAGTTGTAAATGACGCCGATTGTTCCGCAAGTGTACGGAACGGTGTACATCTCGTCTTTGTCGTAGTACATTCCGCGGAATGTCTCGTCGATGTTTTCGTAGTTTTCGATGTTTTCTTTCGGGTTTATCGGCTCAAGCATATCTTCCGATATCATTCTCGCCGCCATGTAATCGGACGGGATAATGACGTCATACGTCGGAACGACACCGCTCGAAACTTTTGCGTAGAGGTCCTCGTTTGACGAATACGTCGAATAGTTGACACGCACATTCTTGTGAAGCACCTCGCGGCAGTATTTTTCAAATTCAGCGTTGACGTCGAGCGAGTCGTCATATCCGTCGGATATATATTCGCCCCAGTTGTAGACGTAAAGCGTTATCGCGTCGCCGTAGTCTTCTTCCTCCTCCGTGCTGCCGCATGAAGTGAAAACGAGCGCGGCTATCATCAGAAACAGAAGCGCAAGTGAAATTATCTTTTTCATGAGTTCGCCTCCCTGTGTCTCTTTACCTTTTTGTTCTTGCCGAGCGAGCCGGCAAAATTCACGGCGAAGAGAAGGATCAGGATCGCAAATACCATCAGCGCGCAAAGCGCGTACATACTGTATTTCACCTGATGGGCGGTCTGGTTGTAGATGTAGAGCGGAAGCGTCTGAAAATCGGGGGACGATACGAAATGGCTTATCACGAAGTCGTCGAGCGAGAGCGTGAAGCCAAGCATGAGTCCCGAGATCACTCCCGGCAAAACGATAGGAAGCTCCACCTTGAAGAAAGCTCCCGTCGGGGTGCTTCCGAGGTCGAGCGCCGCTTCCGTGAGGAATTTATCCATCTGCTGAAAACGCGGCAATACGGAAAGTATCACATACGGCAGTGAGAACGTCGTGTGCGCCACCACCATTGTAAATCGGCCGAACGTTATCGGCAGGAACGGAATACTGACGGCGGCGACGAACAAAAGCATCATCGAAACGCCCGTCACGATATCGGGGTTCATCATCGGAATGTTCGTGACGCTGCGGATCGTGCTCGCAAGCCAGCGCGTACGCATTTTGTTGATGCCGAACGCCGCAAACGTGCCGATAACCGTTGCCGCGAGCGACGACACTATGGCGAGGTAGAGCGAATTGCCGAGCGCTGTGAGCGCTGTCTCGTCCTCGAACAGCTCGGCGTACCATTTGAAAGAAAATCCGTCAAAATGACTCATCGAGCCCGCTTCGTTGAACGAAAACAGTATCACTATTATTATGGGAAGATAAAGCAGGATGAAAATGAGCGGGATGTAAATTCTGGAAAGTACTTTCATACGATGATACCTCCTTCGTTTTCGTCACCCTCGGAGAAGCGGTTCATTATTGCTACGGATATGAGTATCAGTATCATCATTACAAGCGATATCGCAGCGCCGATGTTATACGTCGACTTATTCTGGAACTCGCGCTCGATCGTATCGCCGATGAGGTCGAACAGACCGCCGCCGAGCTTCTGCGAAATGTAGAAAGTCGAGATCGACGGGACGAACACCATCGTTATCCCCGAAATGACGCCGGGGAGCGAAAGCGGGAACGCGACCTTGAACAGCGTCTTGAAATTGCCTGCGCCGAGGTCGTTCGCCGCCTCATAGTATCTTGCGTCGAGCTTTGAGAGGGACGTGTATATCGGAAGCACCATATACGGCAGGAAATCGTAGACCATGCCGAGTATGACGGCGCCGGGAGTTCCGACAATGTGGATGCGCGTGATACCGAGAGATTCGAGAAGCGTGTTGAAAAGACCGCCGTTGTCGAGTATCGCCATCAGCGAATACGTTCTGATAAGCAGACTTATCCACATCGGGAGCATAAGCACGATAACGAGTATTTTTTGCGTTCTCGGCTTCAGGCGCGACATAAAGTACGCAAGCGGATAGCCGATAAGAAGGCACAGCGCCGTCGATATCAGCGCAAAGCATATCGAAAGCAGGAAGATATGTCCGTAACGCGAAAGGTTCCCTATGTTTTCAAACGAGAACGCTCCGCTTGAGTCCGTGAACGCGAAGTAAACGACGAACACGAGCGGCAGCACGATGCAGAGAACGACCCATACGACGTGCGGTACGGCGGCAAACCCTTCGAAAAATGTTTTCTTTCTCATTCGGCCGCCTCCGCGTCATCCGAGGTTTCTTCTTTTTCTTCTTCGTTCTCGGGCTCGGCGACGCTGAGCTCTTCAAATTCGTCGCTGTACGACGAATAGTCGCCGAACATATCGGAGTATTCGGATTTTTTCATTATATGGATCGCATCGGGCTCGATGTAAACGCCGATGTCGGAGTCGGGAGCGCAGTAGTCCGTCGTCTGTATCATCCACTTGAATCCGTCGATGTCGACGATGATCTCCCAATGTACGCCCTTGAACACGACGGACGTGACCTTGCCGCGGAGCATGCCGCGTTCGACGGGAACGATGTCCACGTCCTCGGGACGAACGACGACGTCGACGGGCTCTTTCGGTTCAAATCCCTTGTCGACGCACTCGAACGTGTGATTTGAGAATCTGACCTTGTAGTCCTCGAGCATAACGCCGTCGAGAATATTTGATTCGCCGATGAAGTCGGCAACGAATGCGTTTTCCGGTTCGTTGTATATGTCTGTCGACGTGCCGATCTGCTGGATCTTGCCGTTTGCCATGACAACGATCGTATCGCTCATCGAGAGAGCTTCCTCTTGGTCGTGCGTGACGTAAACGAATGTGATGCCCGTCTCGCGCTGGATATTTTTAAGCTCCTTCTGCATATCTTTGCGGAGTTTAAGGTCGAGAGCGGCGAGCGGTTCGTCGAGAAGGAGGACCTTTGGGTTGTTTACAAGCGCGCGAGCGATAGCGACTCTCTGCTGCTGACCGCCCGAAAGCGTGCTGACGGAGCGCTTTTCAAATCCGCGCAGATTTACCAGCGCAAGCATTTTTTCGACGCGCTCGACTATTTCCTTTTCTTTGATTTTTGCAACGCGAAGTCCGAACGCGATGTTCTCGAATACGTTCAGGTGCGGGAAGAGCGCGTAGCGCTGGAACACGGTGTTGACGTGACGGCGGTAAGGCGGAACGTCGTTTATCTTCTCGCCCATAAAGCAAATGTCACCCTCGTCCGCCGACTCAAATCCGCCGAGTATGCGGAGCGTTGTCGTTTTTCCGCAGCCGGAGGGGCCGAGGAGCGTCACGAATTCCTTGTCATGAATGTCAAGGGAGAGATCGGAAAGAACCGTTTCCCCGTCGAAACTTTTGGAAACGTGCTTAAGTTCAATGATTTTGGTGTCTTTGTTCATTTTTCAGTCTCACTTTTTAAGTATTTTTTTGCGCGTCCACCGACTGTCGTCCGCCCCACGCGCCCGTACAACCGCCATGAGTTGTATAGCTTGAAAAAAAGCACGGAAAAAAGCTGTCTTTTTCCGTGCATTAAAAAGTGCCGTGAATATACATAAATAATTTTTTATGGGAAAAACGCCCGTTTTTCCGATTCACAAGCGAATTATAACATTTACTTTTATAAAATGCAATAGTTTTTTGAAAAAAATTGAAAAAATCGAAAAAAATCTGTTTTTGTCAAACAAAAACACGTTTTTTGCGGGGAAATCTCCGTTTTTGTGCAAAAATCGCACAAAATCTCGCATATTCTCTGTTTTTGCGGTGCAGATGCACGGCTTGTACAATAGCGCCTCCCGGCGCTTTTTTCGTTAAACTTCCATCAGCATTACGATCACCATCGGCTTGCGCTTGGTGTTCTGGAACACGTACTTCGCAACGTCGTCGCGCATCCTGCCTTTGAGCGCCGCCCAATCGGTGATGCCGCGGCGAAGCCCGTCGTAAAGTGCGTCGCGCGCGATCTCGCGGAGAGCGACGATCATCTCTTCCGACTCCTTTTCATAAATGAATCCGCGCGACACGATCTCGGGGCCAGCGGCAATATCGCCGACGGCGAAGTCGACCGTCGCCGTGATAACTATGAGTCCGTCCTCGGCGAGTTTTCTTCTGTCGCGCAGAACGATGTTTCCGACGTCGCCGACTCCCGATCCGTCGACGAGCACAACGCCCGCTGGTACAGACGTCGAGAAGCGCGCGCCCGCGGAGTCGATCTCAAGTATCTTTCCGAGTTCGGAAACGAATATGTGGTTCGGCGCCATTCCCATGTGCTCGGCAAGCTCTTTGTGGCGATACAGATGGCGCGCCTCGCCGTGCACGGGCATGAAATATTCGGGCCTTGTAAGCGCGTGGAATATTTTCAGCTCTTCACGGCACGCGTGCCCCGAAACATGAACGTCGGCGTCCGTATCGGACAGCACGGTGACTCCGCGGCGATAAAGCTCGTTTATGATGTTTCCGACGAGCTTTTCATTGCCGGGGATGGCGGACGCGCTGATGATGACGAGGTCGTCCGTTCCGAGTTCTACCTTGTCGTGCATACCAAACGCCATTCGGTAAAGTCCCGACATGGGCTCGCCCTGACTGCCCGTTGAAACGATGGCGACCTTCGACGGCGGGAGCTTTTTGACCTCCGCGATATCGCACAGCGTCCCATTGGGAATGTTCATATAGCCGAGTTCCATCGCCGCGTTGACGATATTTATCATGCTCCGTCCCGTAACGGCGACGCGCCGCCCGTATTTCGACGCGATGTCGATTATCTGCTGAACGCGATGGACGTTCGACGAGAACGTCGAAATCACGATCCGTTTGTTTTTGTATTCCTCGAAAAATCTGACGAGTGATTCGCCGACGGTTCGCTCCGACGGAGTGAATCCCGCTCGCTCGACATTCGTCGACTCGCACATGAGCAGTTTCACGCCTTCGCGTCCGAGCTCGCCGAGGCGGGTGAGGTCGGTCATCTCACCCTCGACGGGCGTCGCGTCGATCTTGAAGTCGCCCGAATGGACGATCAACCCCGCGGGAGTGCGTATCGCAAGACACACCGCGTCGGCGATCGAGTGGTTGACTCTGATAAACTCGACTTCAAAAACACCGATCTTGACGCGATCGCCCGCCGCGACGCAGTTCAGCCGAGGGTTAAACTCGAATTTGTGCTCCTCGAATTTGTTTTCAAGGATGCCGAGCGTCAGGCGCGTCGCGTATATCGGTATGTCAAGTTTGTGGAGCAGATACGGTATCGAGCCGATGTGGTCCTCGTGCCCGTGTGTAACGACGAGCCCGACGATCTTTTCCCTGTTGTTCACAAGGTACGAAAAATCGGGCGTCACGAGATCTATGCCGAACATATCGTCGCCCGGAAAGCCGATGCCGCAGTCAATGATGAGTATGTTGTCGCTGTATTCGACAAGCGTGATGTTTTTGCCTATTTCGCCCACTCCGCCGAGCGGAATGATGCGAAGCTTCTTTTCTTTTCCTTTTGCCATTGTTCTTTTACCGCATAAGCGCGGTCCTTTCAAATAAGTATGTATTCTCCGCAAAAAAACAAACACAAAAAACGCCGTCTGCGCGGAGTTATATAATCTGATAAAATATGTAGACGGAACAAAAAAGCCATGCGTTGCTCCCTGTCCCGTCGGTCATGGACGCCGTTTTGCCAAAAGGACCGCCCCGAAATCGCCGTCCTTTTAAGCGTATATATTTTTTCAAATTATTTCATTTTTCATATCGGCGTCGTCAGCACGCCGACATGAGTATTATACACCTCCCGAGAGATAAATGCAAGATATATTTGAAAAATAACGTCAAAAGAGATTTCTGACGCCGTTTTTCGCGTAATTGAACAGTTCGCCCGCGCGTTCTCCCGTCGCGGCGCGGGCTGTGATCTCGACGGCGCCGCCGTCAACACAGCAAATGTCGGCGCAGCCGTCGTCGAAAATGAGGCGCACGCCCTCGTCGCGCGGCTTCGCGCCACGCAAGATAAGCTCGCCGACCGTTTTTGCCGCGCCGTGCGGCGCATCCGTCACGCCTGTGACAGAGTATGTCGCACGGCCGGACATGATATCGTCTCCGAACTCGCCCGACGCGCGACGGATGGCGCTTTTCGCATCGGAAATATCGCGCCCGAATTCCGCGAGGGAGTCGCTTTTGTGCGCCGTCGCGTTCGTCGGAACGACGCCGCCCGCCGTTACTATCGCGCAATCGACGGTCGCGCCGCACATGACGACAGCGTTTTTGCACACGATGCTGTTTATAACCGTCGCTCCCGCGCCGATCGCCGCGCCTTCCATGATAACGCTGTGGTCGATAGTCGCGTCCTTGGACACTTTCGCGCGCGGCGAAACGGTCGCGCCGACGATGCCGCCGATCTTCCCCGCCTCCGCGTCGACGCACGTTTGAAGATACGCCGCCGGCGTTCCGATATCGCAAAAATACCCGTCCGTCACATGCGCGAAGAGCGCACCGCCGACAAGATTCGGGAAAACGTCCTTTGCAAAATCGGAGAACGTACTCTCGCGGATAAAATCGAAAATGCGCGGCGAGAGAATATACATTCCCGTGCTTACCGTGTCGCCGCGAACGCGCCGCCACGACGGCTTTTCGCAAAAATCGGTCACTCTGCCGTCCTTGTCGCACATCAGCGAGCCGTATCGGCACGGGTCAGCGGAATGCGATACTATGATCGTCACCAGCGCGCCGCGTTTTTTGTGCGCTTCAAACGCGGGCGCGATATCGAAATCGAAAACAACGTCGCCGCCGAGGGCGATGAAATCTCCGTCAAAAAAGCTCCTCGCGCCAACCGCGCTCCCCGCCGTGCCGAGCGGCGTTTCCTCTTCAAAATATTTAAGATCAACGCCCTCCGTTCCGCGCTCTGCGAGATATTGTTTTATTTCGTCTTTGCCGTATCCGAGAGTCACCGCCGCGCTTTTTATTCCCGCTGAATAAAGACGCGCGAGCGCGTGAGACAAAACCGCCTTGTCGGATACGGGAACGAGCGGCTTCGGGATCCCGTCCGTTATCGGAGCAAGGCGCGTTCCGCGCCCGCCCGCAAGTATCAGCGCTTTGTAATTTATCATATCGTCACCTCAAAAATCGTCTTTCTTTACATATATATTTTTCTGATTCCCTTTTGTTTATTCAAAAAAGAAATTTTTGCCCGAAAAAGAATAACCGCCCGATCGGGCGGCGATAATTTTTCAGTAATATATTATTCGGAGGTGCGGTATGACGCAGAGAACATACAGAAAAAATCTTGTTGTGGTGAAAGACCTCGACGGAGGCGTGATAGACGAGGCGTTCTTTCTGTTAAAAGACGGCATGAACGTCGACGAGGATGAGATCGTGCGCGAGGCGGACAGGATAATCGAACGGTCAAAACATCTGAAAGCGATAAAAAACGCCAGATCCCGCTTTTCCCTGCCCGAATTTTTCATCGGGGCGGCGGCTGCGGCGATCGTGGCGCTTGTTCTTGTATTTATTTTCTGATCCCGATCATTCGATGAACCGATACGCGCGGCGCACGGGGCGGCAGACGAACGTTTCGGCGATATCCGAGAGCGCCTCGGCGGCGCGTTTTGCCGACGGAACGTTGTCAAACAGCGCGAATACGGCGGAGCCGGTGCCCGTCATCATTACGGCGGACGAGCCGCACGCGGCGAGCTTTTGCTTCAGCTCGAAAACTCCCGTTTCCTCGGGCGTGACACGCTCGAATTTGTTGAATATGCTCCTCCCTATCTCTTCGAGCGAGCACTTGGTGAGCGCGTCGATCAGCTTTTCCATCGGCGCGGTATCCGTCACTCCGTCGACAAGGCGGTATGCTTCGGCCGTCGAAATGCCATCGCCGTTCATTTTTGCGACGACGACGACGCATTCGGGCATCGGAGTGCAGCTTTGAATGACGTCTCCGATACCGCTGACGACGCACGTTCCCTTCTTGACGCAGTACGGCACGTCGCTGCCGACCGCGGCGGCGACCGTGAGCATTTGTTCAAGCGTCATTTCAGTACCGTAAAGCTCGTTCAGTCCGATTATCGCGGCTGCCGCGTCGGACGAGCCGCCGCCGAGTCCCGCTTTTTGCGGAATGCGCTTTTCGATTTGAAAAGAAACGCAAAAATTCTCAATTCCCTCCGCCTTGAAAAACTGCTCGGCGGCACGATAGACGGTGTTTTCCTCCCCGTCGGGAGCATCGTTGTCCATGTTTACTTCTATCCTCTGCTCGCCGTTTTCGGCGTCGAGCACCGTGATCGTCACTCGGTCGAAAATACCGATCGTCTGCATGACGGAGAGGATTTCATGATATCCGTTTTCGCGCCGTCCCATAACGTCGAGGAACAAATTTATCTTTGCCGGCGCGAGGATCGTAAGTTTTTTCTGCATATGTACCTACTTTATTTTGTTTATAATGTTCAGTATCGGATTGCGCTGCGTCCGGATCGCCTTGAAAGGACAAAGCTCCTGACAGCAAAAGCATCTGATGCATTTTTTCGCGTTGATCTTCGCTCTCCCGCCGCTGAGATTTATCGTATGCTGCGGACAGGAGCGCACGCATTCGCCGCAAGCGCGGCACGTCTTTGTTACATACGGACGCGGCCTGAAAAGCTCGCCCATTTTTCCTTTGAAAAGAACTCCAACACGCCTACATTCTGCGAGCGCGGGAGAACGAAATCGGAAACGGTAAGTTCCTCCGGTGACACGCCGAGCACATCTGTCCCGTCGATATCAGCGGGAACAAGCCCGCGCGCCACGGCCTCGGAAAGATGCAGAACGGTCGATACGTCGATGCCGAGTATTCTCGCCGCCACAACGTCTGACGCAAATACGCTTTGCGACACGAGCAGAGCGCCGATCTTTTTCGGCAATCCGCCCGTCGGACCCTCGCCCTCCATGCCGATTATCGCGTCCGTCACGGCGATAACGGTCTTTTTTTCACAAATCATTGACGCAAGATCGCATAACATCGACGAAAAATCTCTGATTTCGGGGTACGCCGCGTGAAGCTCGAATTTCGTCAGCCCCGGCACCGTTCCGTAAAGGTTTTTCGTTGCGGCGCTCATCTTCGTCAGCGAATGGCTTTTGAGCTTGCAAACGTCGAATATCACGTCCGCGTCGGCGATCGGCTTTATTATCTCAAACGCCCGCGTCGTCTTGCCGCTCGGATAATTTATCGTTTCCTTTGACACGTCGAGGTTCAGCTCGCAGTCGTATTTATCCGGAAAATCGGCGACGCCGACGGTGCGATAGACGGATGAGAGCCGCGCGGCGCTGTAAACTCCGCCGGGGCTTTCGGCAATGACGGGGCGGATGCCCGCGTCGTTGAGAAGCGACACAACGGCGCCGATAACGGCGGGATTCGTCGTCGCCGCGCTGTCCGGCGACATCTTCATGATGAAATTCGGCTTTATGACGACCTTTTTTCCGACAAACGCGGAAAGATCGACGCCAAGCGCCGAAAATGCTGTCGATATCTCGCTTTTTATGATGTTTTCATCGTATTCGGCGACCTTCGAGACGAATACTTTTTCACACTGTCCGTATCCCATGTAGCGCTCCCTTTGATTTTTTCAAAGAAAGTATACCACAATCACGTCAAAAATGAAAGAGTTTTTTGTCTCTTTTTTTCGATGTTTTTTGTTCGGCGAGAGAAAAGATCATCACAAGCGGCGTTGATACACAGAACCACAGCGCCGTGTACGTCGGGCATATCTGCCCGAGGACGTTGTATCTCATTCCCGAATAATCCCACACGGCGAGTCCGAGCCATCTGTTGACGACGCACCCGACGAGAAATTCAACGCACGTTATCAGCGCCGTGCCGACAAGGCATCTGAAAATGACCGTTCTGCTTTTGAGCGCGTGAGTGAGGGCGCGTATCATCACAAGGCACGCGCCGCCCGTCAGTATCATCGACGGGTGCGTCCTGCCTCGCCAGAGAACTTCGATAAATCCGTAACCGACGCCGCCGAAAAGAAAAGCGACGATCGCGCGCGGCACGGCGCCGAGCTTTTTGTCGAATGCAACAGGGGAAAAGAGCTTTTTCAATCCGCGCCGCCTCTTTTCGCACGGATCGCATCTTTAAGCGCCGCTATCGCGTCGGAAAGCCCGCCGAGCTTGTCGATAAGCCCGCTTGACACCGCCTCGTGACCGTCGAGCACCGTGCCGACGTCGGTGACGAGCTCCCGCGTGTTCATCATCAGCTTTGTAAGCATTTCTGTAGTTATATGCGAATGACCGACGATGAATTTGTTTATCCGCTCCTGCATTTTTTCAAGACCGCGGAACGCCTGCGGCACTCCGAGCACCGTGCCGCTCGTGCGGACGGGGTGTACCGTCATCGTCGCGCTCGGCGCGATGAACGACATATCACACGAAACGGCTATCGGTATCCCGATCGAATGACCTCCGCCGAGCACGAGCGACACTGTCGGCGTCATCATTCCCGAGATCATTTCTGCAATGGCGAGCCCCGCCTCAACGTCTCCGCCGACGGTGTTGAGTAAAACGAGCAGTCCGTCGGCGCGTGCGTCCTCCTCTATCGCCACCAGCGATGGGAGAACGTGCTCGTATTTCGTTGTTTTCTGCGTTTCGGGCAGAAGCGAATGCCCCTCGATCTGCCCGATGATGCTGATAAGATGGAGCGACAGTCCGTCGCTTTCCGTGACGATGCTGCCCGTCTCCTTTATCTGTTCTGTTTTTGCTTTTTCTTTTTTGTTTTCGTTCATTTTGCGACGTCCTTTTGCCTCTTATTTCCATAAGGTTATTTTTTGCGGAAAATTTCGGCTTTAATCATTTACAAGACGGCAAATTTAATGTATAATTACAGATGGCTGAAAAATTTATCATTATATAAAGAAAGGCATTATCATGGAAAACAAAATTCTTGTCGAAACATCTGCACGTCACATTCATCTGACGCGCGAGCACGTCGATATCCTTTTCGGCGCCGAACATCAGCTCACATTGAAGAAGGAGCTCAGCCAGCCCGGTCAGTTCGCCTGCGAGGAGAAAGTCACCGTTAAAGGCGAAAAGGGCGAACTGAAAATGTCCGTTCTCGGACCTGAAAGAAACGCGACACAGGTCGAGGTATCCCTCACCGACGCGCGTACACTCGGAGTAAAAGCTCCCGTGCGCGAGAGCGGCGACATCGCGGGTTCGGGCGCCTGCACGCTTGTAGGCCCGTGCGGAACGGTCGAGATATCCGAGGGCGTGATAGCCGCAAAGAGACACATCCACCTGACTCCCGAAACGGCTGACGAGCTCGGTCTTACCGACAAGCAGATCGTTTCCGTCAAGCTCGACACGGAGCGCTCGCTCGTGTTCGGCGACGTTGTCGTCAGAGTATCGCCGAAATTCGCTCCCGCGATGCACATCGACACCGACGAATCCAACGCCGCGTGCGCTTTCGGCGAGGTATACGGCGAAATAATCAAATAATGTCGCTTCAAAAATTTATCGTCAGCCGCGACGACTCGATATATCACGCGTGGCCCGACGTCGTGCTTACCGACAGCGGCAAAATGATATGCACGTTCACGGAATGCACCTCGCACGGAAACCGCGACGATTCGCGGATAGTCATGGTCGAAAGCCGTGACCGCGGCAGAACGTGGAGCGAAAAACGCCCGCTGACCGAAAAGACGACGGCAAACGACTTTTACAACAATTCGCGCATTTCGCTCCTGCCCGACGGGCGGCTCGTCATAATCTGCGACAGAGTGTACGGCAAGGAAACGCCCGAAACGAAAAAAGAGGTCTACGTTTGGTTTTCGCGTGATGACGGCAAGACGTGGTCGGAGCCGATATTGACTCCCGCCGTCGGCATCGTTCCCGACAAATACCGCGTGCTGAAAAGCGGCAGACACATCATTTCGTGCCACACGTTCGGCGAAAGCGGCAAGCTCGAGCAGTACCTCTGGTACTCCGACGACGGCGGCAAGACGTGGTCGGATCGCGTGACAGTCGCCGCGGACGCGGGGCTGAATCTCTGCGAGGGAAACATTCTCGAAACGCCGTCGGGCGCGCTCGTGTGCTATCTGCGCGAGAATTCGGGGCGCGGCTGGGACTGTATGAAAACGATCTCGTATGACGGGGGTCTGACGTGGTCCGAAGTCTGCAACGTGCCCGTTCCCGCGTGCCACCGCCCCGTAGCGGGTTACCTCAAAAGCGGGAAAGTGCTCCTCACTCACCGCTTTATGCAGGGCGGAAAAGGATGGCTCGGAAGCTGGACGCAGAACGTGTTCGCCGCGTTTCTCGACGGCGAGCAGGTGCTTTGCAAAAAGCGCAGCGAACAGAGCGCGCGCATCGCGCCGCTCGACTACGACAGAAGCAGCCGTTCCGACCTCGGTTACACGGGCTGGGTGCAGTTTGACGACGGCGAGATATACGTCGTCAACTACATCGTCGACGACGCGCCGAAGGCGCACATCCGCGGATACTCGTTTTACGAAAGCGATTTCTTTATTGAGACAAAGTGAGAAAAAATATGTCAAACACCGGCTGTCGCCTCGCTTTTACGACGGTGACGTTCAGAAACAAAAACATTCCCGAGATCGTTGACGTCGCCGTCAAGAACGGCGTAAAATTCATCGAATGGGGCGCCGACGTTCACGCAAAAAGCGAAAGCGACGCGCGGCTTATCCGCGCGCTCTGCGACGAAAACGGCATTGAGTCGATTTCTCTCGGCTCGTATTGCCGCGTCGGCGACGGAGACCTCGACGCGTTTCGCCGCGACTGTATGATCGCCGACATTATCGGCGCGCGACGCGTGCGCGTGTGGCTCGGTCGGCTCGGCTCGGCGGACACGTCAGCCGAGACGCGAAAAAAGCTCCTCGACGAGACGCGCAAAATGGCGCGCGTCGCAAAGGAGCACGGTATCACCGTCGCGTTCGAGTTCCACCGCAAAACGCTGACGGATACGGGCGCGTCGTGCGCCGCTTTTCTCCGCGACGTCGGCGAGCCGAACGTCAGAACGTATTGGCAGCCGTTCTTCGAGGGGAACGACGAGAATAATCTCGACGCGGTGATTGATAACGTCGCCGCCGTTCACGTTTTTTCGTGGGACGCGGAATGTCACCGCTTCCCGCTTTCCGATAAGGAAGCCGAATGGCGCGGATTTATCGAAAAAGTCCGCTCGCGGCACAGCGATATGGACTTTATTCTCGAATTTGTCAAAGACGACAGCGACGAACAATTCAAAAAAGACGTTGAAACGTTAAAAAAACTGCTGAAGTGATCTTCAGCAGTTTTTTGTTATTGATTTTTCACATTGTCAAATCGGACGCTCGCCGCCCATTTTTCAATATCGGCGCTGTGTTTTTCCACCCGATTTTCAGGAATGTCAAATTCGACGATCCAGAACGAATCTTCGGTTTTGAAAAACGATATGAATTCTATTTCTTTTTTGCCGTTTGAATTTGTCGTTTCGTTTTCCAACCAAACGATGCCGTTTTTCGTTTTCGGCTCGTTTTCGATCTCATTGATTTCGGCAATGAGCTCTGCGTATTCTTCCACGGTCAACTTGTCAAAATCCTTGTAACTTGTAAAATTATCAAATTTATCACGCTCGATATAGACCGCCACGCCGCTTGACGACGAATATAATATGCCCTCGAAATTCGGGTTATCTTCCACATTGAATGTTTTGTTGAGAGTTATCCGCACCCCGTCGAACGCAAAGTCCGACGGAGTATTTTTTTCAATTGCGTCTATCCCCATAATGATTCCCAAAAAAACGAATGCGGCAATAACACAAATAACGAGCACGGCTCCGGGCGTTTTCATTCTGCCCTTTTTCGATCCTCCCGTGCGGACGGCGATGACTTCGTCGTCGACGTCGCCGTCGAAGCGGAACGGGTTGCTGTTTATCAAACTCAATTTACAAACGCCTGAAACGCGCACGTCATCATCACCTGCGGGGATCTTTTTCATGTCCACGCAAAAATTCATCGAAACGAAATCGTAAATGACGAAGATCCGCGTTTCCTCATTCGGTATTTCAAACGTTTTTTCTTTTCCGTTTTCAATTTCTCCGAGCCAACTGCAAACATGGTCTCTTATCGTGACGTCGCCCGATTCGGAGTCTTCGATGTATACTCTTGCTTTCATAAAAGCGGCGGGTAGCGCCCATCGTCTTTTTATAGTAAGATTTCTCATTTTGTCCTCCTGACGATTTGATGTTAAAAAACGTCTTTATTATCTCTTGACTCTCGCGTTGCCGCTCCAAACGCTCCATACCTGCTCTTCGTCAGCCGGCTGTGCGTAGTCGGTAAGGAACGTCGTCGCAAGCGCGCCTGTCGCCCAGCCGAAATGGAGCGCGTCCTCGTATGAAAAGCCGCGCAGTATGCCGTAAATGAGTCCACCGACAAATCCGTCGCCGCCGCCGATGCGATCGAGAACGTGGATCGGGCGCGGCTCGACTATCTGCCACTGATCGCCCGCGAGCATGATAGCGCCCCAAAGGTGCTCGTTCGCGTTGACTACCTGTCGGAGCGTTGTCGCAAAGATTTGCGCGTTCGGGAATTTTTCCTTGACGCAGCCGATCATACCCTTGAAACCGTCGATCTTCGCCGCGATGTCCTTGCCGCCCGCTTCGGGACCCTCGATGCCGAGGCAAAGCTGTAAGTCCTCCTCGTTGCCGACGAGAATGTCGGAAACTGAGGCGATCTCCGTAAATATCTCGCGGAGCTCGGCTTCTCTGCCCTTCCAGAACGACGCGCGGTAGTTGAGGTCAAACGAGATCAGCGTGCCGTATTTTTTCGCCGCGCGCGCAAGCTCGAGGCAGAATTTGCTCGTTTCGGGCGACAGCGCGCCGATAAGTCCCGACAGATGAAGGACTGCGACGCCCTCTTTGCCGAAAAGACGGTCGAGGTCGAAATCCTTTATGTTAAGCGTGCGCCCGACCTCTCCTGCACGATCGTTCGATACTCGCGGGCCGCGCGAGCCGTATCCGCTGTCGGCAATGTTGAACTGGTGGCGATATCCCCACGGGCCGCCCTGCTCGACTTCCGCGCCCTCATAAGTCATTCCGCGCGAGCGGAGATTCTGCTTGATGAAAGCGGCGATCGGGCTGTCCTTGACGAACGTCGTCAAAACGTGCGTCGGGAGACCGAGGTATGACGAGATCGACGCGACGTTAGTTTCGGCGCTTGTCGCCTGCATGAAAACCGTGTCCGAAGCCGCAACGGGCTGCCCCGCCGCGGGAGAGATGCGAACGCCCATCGACGTCGGTACGACAAGCGCGTATTTGTAATCTTTCTTGACTGTAAGCATGATTTTCCTCCTCGTTAAATCTTACACCGTGTACTGCGTTGCCGCGGTGTCGCCGCCCTCGCCCGTCCAATTCGTGTGGAAGAACTGACCGCGCGGAGCGTCCACTCTTTCATACGTGTGCGCGCCGAAGTAGTCGCGCTGCGCCTGAAGGAGATTTTGCGGAAGTCTGCCGCAGCGGAGCCCGTCATAGTAAGCGAGCGCCGCAGAGAATGCCGGAACGGGTACGCCCGCCTCGACCGCGCCCGCAACGACTGCTCGCCATGCGGGAACGAGAGATTTTATTTTCTCACAGAAGTACGGGTCAAGCAGGAGATTTTCAAGCTCGGGATTCTTGTCGTACGCCTCTTTGATCTTGCCGAGGAACACGGAGCGGATGATACATCCGCCGCGCCACATCAGCGCGATGCCGCCGTAGTTCAGATTCCAACCGTATGTCTTTGCCGCCGAGCGCATAAGCGTATATCCCTGCGCATAGGAGATTATCTTCGACGCGAGGAGCGCCTGGCGGAGCTGTTCTATCGCTTTTTTCTTCGTTTCTCCGTCGAGATTTGATGTCTGTATCTTGCCGCCGAGAATGCCCGACGCTTTGACTCGGTCGTCTTTCATCGCCGAAAGGCAGCGCGCGAACACCGCCTCGGTGATGAGCGTGAGCGGAACGCCCTCGTCGAGCGCCGCTATGCCCGTCCATTTGCCTGTGCCCTTTTGTCCCGCCGTGTCGAGGATCTTGTCGACGAGCGGCGCGCCGTCCTCGTCCTTGTGAGAGAGAATGTTTGTCGTTATCTCAATGAGGTAGCTGTCAAGTTCTCCTTTGTTCCACTCGGCGAAAACGTCGTGCATTTCGTCGGCAGTCATGCCGAGATAATCTTTCATAAACTGATATGCCTCACAGATGAGCTGCATATCACCGTATTCGATGCCGTTGTG
>JAFXWT010000133.1 GCA_017542695.1 Clostridia bacterium | reverse complement strand
TCTATCGCAATCCCGACGAGAGCACGGAATGGGCACACAGCTTCGCCGAGCCCGGATATCACCGCTTCTGCATGAACACGCCGTATCTCGACTATCTTCTCGCGCAAATAGAAGAGGTAGTGCAGAATTATGATGCAGATGAAATATTCCTCGATATCGTCGGAGCGTTCCCATGCAGGTGCCAATATTGCGTCAGAACGATGCTGGATAAGGGTCTTGACCCGTTTGACAACGACAACGCATATCAAAACGGCGTCGAAGTGTACTTAAACTACACCCGCCGCGTGCGCGAGACTATCGACAAATACAAACCGGGACTGCCCGTGTTCCACAACGCCGGACATCTGCAGTGCGGCAGACGCGAATTTGCTTATGCAAACTCACATCTTGAACTTGAGAGCTTGCCGACAGGCGGCTGGGGATACGATCATTTTCCGCTCTCTGCGTCATACGCGCGCACTCTCGGCATGGAATACGTCGGAATGACGGGAAAATTCCATCTGTCGTGGGGTGAGTTCGGCGGATTCAAGCACCCGAACGCTCTCCGCTACGAGGCGGCGATCAACATGGCGAACGGTGCGAAAATGTCGATAGGCGATCAGTGCCACCCGAACGGCAAGATGGAAATGGCCACATACAAACTCATCGGCAAGGCATACGCCGACATGGAAAAGAAAGAGCCGTGGCTCGACAAAGTAGAAAGCGTCGCGGACATCGCCGTTCTTTCGCAAGAGGCGGTGTACACGCACCTTTATCCGACAAAAGAGCCGCTCGGCAAAAACGCGTGGTCCGGCGCGACGGGCGCGTCGAGGATATTGCTCGAGGGCAAGTATCTGTTCGACGTCGTCGACACGGAAGCGTCGCTCGACAAATACAAACTCGTTATCCTCACCGATGACAGCGCGCTCGACGAAGAGCTCGCGGAAAAGCTCCGCGCATTTACGGAAAGCGGCGGCAAAGTGCTGGCGACGTACAAAGCGGGACTTATGACTGACGGAAGCGGCTTTGCGCTCGATCTCGGCGCGGAATACGTCGGCGAGTGCGAGTATTGCCCCGCGTACATTCGACCGAAATTTGAAATGGACGGGCTGTATGACTCGGCTTACGTTATCTATCAGCCGACGAGTGTCATCGAAGCGACGGGCGACGTCATTGCCGAGAGGGAAGATCCGTACTTCAACAGAAGCGTATACGCTTTTTCGTCGCACCGGCACACGCCGAACGACCTGACGAAAACGTATCCCGCGGCAACTGTCGGCCGCGACGGCGCTTATGTTTCGTTTGCGCTGTTCACGGAATACGCCAAAACGGGTTCGCTTATAGCCAAGCGCGTGATCGAGGGCTTGATTGATCGCCTGCTTGGCGACGAAAAAACGCTGACGACAAATCTCCCCGTTCCGGGCATTGCGACGGTGATGCACCAGAGTGAAGAGAGAAGATACGTTAACCACCTCATCTACGCGTCCCCCGTCAAGCGCGGGTCGGGCGTTGAGGTTATAGAGGATATCGTTCCCGTTTATAACACTGAGGTGTCGCTCAAGCTCAGCGTCGAACCGACGCGCGTATATCTCGCTCCCGACGGGCGCGACATCGAATACGACTGCACCGACGGAGTTATTACGTATACCGTCGACAAGATCGACTGTCATCAGATGGTCGTCATCGAATATTAAATACGAAAATCGGCTCATTTTGTGAGCCGATTTTGTCATATATTCTTTTCTTGTTCATTGGTCGGACCGTTAATTTGTGTCAATAAAAATTATCTTTCTATTGATTTATCTCTATTTTTGTGATAAAATAATTACAATGCGAAAGTTTCGGGTTTATTTGGAGAAATAATGGATATTTTTGATTTTTTGACGCTCATCTGCGGTCTTTCACTGTTCCTTTTCGGAATGAACGTGATGAGCAGTTCGCTTAAAAAGAGCGCGGGCAACAAGCTGAAAGCAACGCTCGGAAAAATGACGTCGAGCAAATGGAAGGGATTTTTGCTCGGCCTCGGCGTGACGGCTGTCATTCAGTCGTCGGGCGCGACGACGGTCATGGTCGTCGGTTTTGTCAACTCGGGAACGATGACGCTGTCTCAAGCCGTCGGCGTTATTATGGGCGCGAACGTCGGCACGGCGGTGACGTCGTGGCTGACGGGTCTTTCCGGTATCAACGGCGCGGCGCAGCTGATACAATTCCTGAAACCGTCAGAGTCGTCGTGGATTGCGATCCTCGCTCTCGTCGGAATCGGCATGATTATGCTCTCAAAAGCGAGCCGCAAGCGCGACCTCGGCACTGTGTTCCTCGGATTTGTCGTGCTGATGATAGGTATGGAAATAATGTCCGGCGCGGTATCGGGACTTAAAGACAGCGCGGAATTCCGCTCGATCCTGACAGCGTTTGAAAATCCGCTTCTCGGCGTTCTCGTCGGTATCGCTCTCACGGCGATAGTTCAGTCGTCGTCGGCGTCGGTCGGTATATTGCAGTCGCTGACAACGACGGGCGCCATCACGTTCGGCGCGGCGTTTCCGATAGTTCTCGGTCAGAACATCGGCGCGTGCGTGACGACGATTATTTCATCCGTCAGTGCTAACAAAAACGGCAAGCGCGCGGCGCTGATACACTTGTATTTCAACGTCATCGGCGCTGTCGTGGTTATGATACTGTTCTACGCGCTGAACGCGATATTCAAATTTACGTTTATCGAAACAGCGATCGGTCCGTTTGGCGTCGCGGCGATACACACGCTTTATAAGATAGGACTCGTCGCGCTGTTCGCTCCGTTTACAAAGCAGCTCGAAAAGTTGGCAACGATATCGGTCAAGAGCGGAAAAGACGAGGGGGAGGGGAACCTTCTCGACGTTCGTCTTTTGAAATCGCCGACAGTCGCCGTCGGCCGCGCGAGAGAAGTCTCGCACACAATGGCGACAATGGCATTCTCGGGCATCAAAAAATCGCTTGGAATACTGTTTAGCTATGACTCAAAGATCGCCGAACAGATACGTGACGAGGAAGCGAAAGTCGACGTTTATGAGGACTCGCTCGGAACGTATCTCGTCAAATTGTCGGGCGAAAACATGACCGACCGCGACAGGCACGAGGTGACAAAGCTCCTGCATCTGATCGGTGACTTCGAGCGTATTTCCGACCACTCGGTCAACATCGTCGAGTCTGCCGAGGAGATCAAGGACGACAAGATCGTGTTCTCCGAGAGCGCGACGCGCGAGATCAAGGTGCTCTGCGCTGCGATAGACGAGATCCTCGACATAACGCTCGACGCGTTCGTATCGAACGACCTTGAACTTGCCGCGTCGGTCGAGCCGCTTGAACAGACCGTCGACCACATATGCGACGTGATAAAATCTAACCACATAATTCGTTTGCAAAAGAGCGAATGCACGATAGAGCACGGATTTGTGCTGAGCGATATCCTCACTAACTGCGAGCGCGTTTCCGACCACTGCTCGAATATCGCGGGCTGTGTGATCGAGTTGTCGAAGTTCGACGCGCTGAATATGCACGAGTACTTGAATAAAGTAAAATCGGGAGAGGACAAATTCAAGAAAAAATACGAAGAATACATGAAAAAATACGCAATATAATCGCGCGAAAAAGGACTGCCGACGGCAGTCCTTTTTACATTGGTTTTATTTATGCACTTCGACGTTGAAGCCGACGATCTTGCCGAGCTCTTTGATCTCGTTAACATAGTCGCCGTAAACTGCTACGAGGTGATGACCGTATTTCTTTTCCGCGAGTTCATGAACGAATTCGCGCGCGCCGCCCTCGACTTTATAGTAAACATCGGGCGAACAGCCGTATTTGTGGTACGCGCAGCCGAGTATCTCTCCGCGCGCGATCATAAACGAAGAGCCGTCGCGGGAGAAGCGGCCGATCGTGACCGTCTTAGTATTTGCGTTCGCCATGTCGATCTGAATTTTCGTTCCCCAGCCGGCGAACGTGAACTGACCGACGTCGTACGTCATGTTGCCGCCGTCAAGACCCTCCATTTTGAGTCCCGGAACGGAGTGACGAATTTCGAGAGCATAATCATCAAATCCGTCCGGCGACCCGGAGACAAGCTCGGACACGTGCAGGTCTTCGAGCGGACGCTGATGCGGCTTTACAAGCGATGCGTTACCCATAAACACCGACTTTTTCGACAGATACATGAACACCATCACCGCCATCCATGCGTTTATGTCCTCCTCGCATGCCGTCGGTATGCCCGAGTCTTTGAGCATGGAATGAGTCAGGCACGGCGTGCATTTATACTGCATCGGGAGACGCGACGCGCAAAGCTCCATACACGCCGTCGTGAATGCGTTGCAGCCGAGATCTTCCATCATTGATTTTACCGCTTCCATATATCTGAGGTCGTTAATCATGTGTTCTTTCGATACAGCAACGCTGCCGGCGCCCGCGATGAGCGCGTCGGCTTTTTTTGATATTTCGTCGCTTGGAGCGAGCTTGTCCATGACGGAAAAAACGTCCTTCATTGAGCGGCGCGCACCGCGGATACCGTATTTCAAGTTCAACCCGAACAGGTCGGGGTTTGACGAAACGACGGAAACGGGCGACTGCTCGCCGGTGGTGAGCACGAGGATCTTCGTGTTTCTGATCGCTTTGCGGACTTGAAGAAGTTTAAGTAGCTCGTTGTATTCCTCGTAGTCGTACGCAAAATAAAATTCCTTGCCGATATCGGCGTAGTACGCGCCGAGGTCGATCGGAGTCGGGCCTCTGTTTATCATCGACATCGGCTTTCCGAAGCGCTCGATTCCCGACGCTCTGTATGACATAAGGAAAATATCCGTTTCACTGAGATCGGGTTTCAGCTGATCGAACTGCTCATCGGAAATATAGAAATTCTCGGTAAATTCGATGTAAACGGGTTCGAGTACGTTCGCATACTCGGACGAGATGTTTTCTTTCAGTTGTTTATACCATAGCTTGCACTGCTCGCGGCCCGCTCTTCTTTCGTATTCGGGGGAAAGATGCTCGGGATCGCCGACGCGGCATGGCCCCTCCCAGAACGCCGTGTGCGTTCTGTTGGAGAATACGGGTTTAATGTTTATTTTAACGTCAATAGCTCTTTTCATTTGTGATGCTCCACCTTGAATCCGACGATTTTTCCAAGTGCTTTCAACTCTTCCACGTAGTCGCCGTATACGACGGCGAGGTGGTGGCCGTAATGACCTTCGGCAAGCGCGTGGCGGAATTCACGCGCGCCGCCTTCGACTTTATAATAAACGGCGGGAGAACATTCGATGTCGCGGTAAGCGCAACCGAGTATTTCGCCGCGAGTTACCATCATCGACGAACCGTCGCGGGAGAAGCGACCTATCGTGACGGTTTTCGTCGAACCTTTCGACATATCGACCTGAACTTTCGCGCCCCAGCCGGCAAGCGTGAAATGGCCGATGTCGTAGGGCATATCGTCCTTGTCGAGCCCCTCGAGCTTTCTGCCCGGAACGGCATGGCGAATCTCGAGAACGTCCTCGTCAAAACCATCAGTGGGACCCGAAAGCAGCTTTGTCATTCCGAGGTCTTCGATCGGGCGCTTGTGCGCGTGAACGAGCGACGGATTGCCCATAAACACCGATTTTTTCGAGAGGTACATCAGCACCATGACCGCCATCCAGACGTTGAGGTCCTCCTCGCACGCCGTCGGGATCCCACTGTCCTTGAACAGCGAATGAGCGAGGCACGGAGTGCATTTGTGCTCCATCGGCAGACGCGACGCGCAAAGCTCCTTGCAAGCCGTTGTGAACGCGTTGCAGCCGAGCTCTTCCATCATTACCTTTGCCGCCTCGTAGTAGCGGAGGTCGGAGGATATCCATTCTTTTGTGATGT
>JAFXWT010000132.1 GCA_017542695.1 Clostridia bacterium | reverse complement strand
TTTGACGCTTTCACAAAACGAATACTGCTGCCCTCAGTATGCCGTCCGTTTCTACAATGCTCTTCGTAAAAAAAATATTCCGGTTTATATCTATGACGGGCTTGTTATAGCAAAGTATCTTTCCGGAGAAGGCAAGGTTGGCGTTGTCCCGTGTTTTGATGCACCGTGGGAATACTTTTACGGCGGATTTGCTGATAAGGACGTCGGAGAATTTATCAATCTTCCGCTTGACGAAAAAACAGATGAATTCATCAAAAAAATAGAGTGGTACGAAATAGAAGACGTTCAACTTGCAGAAAGGAGAAATGCCACGTAACAATAATTATACTATTTCAACCCGTAAATCGGACATCTTCATACATTATATCCCGCCGAACAGGATGTGTCAATACATATCGCCGCCTGAGCAGGACGAATTTGCCTATTGTGTAGTGTATAATAAAACACATAAGGCAAAAAGGTGGTGATATGATGTTTTCAGAAGAAGATTTCCCAAAAAGACTGGCAGAGCTTCGCGCTAAAAAGGGTGTTTCCGCGCGCGATATGAGTCTTTCAATCGGGCAAGGAGCCGGCTATATAAACAATATCGAGAACGGCAACAATTTACCCTCTATGACAGCTTTCTTCTATATCTGTGAATATCTTGGTATCTCACCTTCAGAGTTTTTTGATACCGATAACAAAAACCCCGGAAAACTCGACGAACTGTATAAGAAGATGAAAGGTTTCAAGCAGGAAAAACTCGAAGCAATCGAAGCAATCATAGAACAAATGAAATGACTACCGTTCCTACAAGGTTCGGTAGTCTTTTTTAGGTATTGTTTACATCACCGTCGTCGGGTTAGTTTCGTGACAAACATATAATATGAGTTACGATTTAACGCTGTGCGAGCCGGTTACAAAGGAAACGCTCGAACTTGATGAGCCACACTTCATGAGAGGCGGTACTTACGCTATCGGAGGTACAAAGGAGTTGTGGCTGAATATAACGTATAATTATGGGGTTTATTATTCAAAGCCTGATGTATTCGGCGACGGCGGGATCAGAGTTCTAAAAGGATTATCAGGCGCGGAAAGCATGCCGATATTGGAACGAGCCATCCGCGCGCTTGGAGACGACGTTGACCCTAATTACTGGACTGCTACAGAAGGTAACGCAAAACGTCCGTTATATATGCTGCTTGCTATGGCTCGTATGCATCCGGACGGTATCTGGGACATTGATTGAAAGGATAAAAAATATGATAGACAAACGTGAACAACTTGCGGATGAATTTCGTGATACGCAATTGTTTTATACCGAAAACCGCCTGCTGAGGGAATTAGCTGAGAAAACAATAGAAAAAACGGTATTCTACTCTGAGGACGACTATCCGAAGTTGGCAGAAGCGAAAAGCAAACAGGGAAAAATCCGTGTAAGCAAATCAAAAACGTTTGAAGCCGCTGTTGCCCTTCACAATAAGTATCCTGATAAGAAAGTCGCCGTATTGAACTTTGCTTCGGCGACAAATCCGGGCGGCGGAGTAAAAAACGGCTCCAGTGCCCAGGAAGAGAGTTTGTGCCGCTGTTCCACTCTCTACACTGCACTTGACCAAAAAAGAATGTGGGATGCATTTTATCTCGTAAACAGAGCACAGTCAAATCCCCTTCACACGGATGCCTGTATCTATTCTCCCGCTGTAACGATTTGCAAAACCGATGAAGCGATCCCGCAGAGGTTGCCGGAGGATAAATTCGTTTCGGTTGACGTCATTACCTGTGCTGCACCGAACCTGCGCGAAAAGCCGTCAAACATATACAACCCCGACAGCGGCAAAGCGGTTCACATTTCATCCGATGATTTATACAAACTTCACCTAAAGAGGGCGAAGCATATTTTACACGTTGCAGCTCTGCACGACGCTGATATTCTTATCCTTGGAGCCTTTGGATGCGGAGCGTTTCAGAACGACCCGAATGTCGTGGCAAAAGCATATCATGATGCTTTGATAGAATACGGCAGTTATTTCGATCTTATCGAGTTCGCTATCTATTGCAGAGAATGGGAAACTGAAAACTATGACGCGTTCAAACGCCACATACTAAGCTGAGAGATAGTATAATGAATGGTAAACCTATCTATATAACCGGAGATACACACGGGGATTTTTCAAGATTTGCTTCTCGTGCTTTTGAAGAGCCTCCCGGTAGCTATGTTATCATTTGCGGAGATTTTGGCGGTATCTGGGATGGATCAAGCAGAGAGAATTACTGGCTTGACTGGCTTGCGGCAAAACCGTACACGTTTCTCTTTGTTGACGGAAACCACGAAAACTATGACGTGCTTAACGCATTTCCGGTTTCAAAGTGGAACGGTGGAAACGTGCATTTCATAAGGAATAATATAATTCACCTTATGCGTGGGCAGATCTTTGACATCGAAGGAATTCGCTTCTTCGCTTTTGGTGGTGCAAGATCTCACGATATAAGTTCCGGTATTCTTTCGCTTGATGATCCTGACTTTTATGAAAAGAGGAAACGGCTTAACCGGGCAATGGCTCTCTATCGCATCGACCACCTTTCTTGGTGGAAAGAAGAAATGCCGTCTGATAATGAAAAAACAGAAGGGCTTTCAAACCTTTCTGCAATCAATAATAAGGTGGATGTCGTTTTAAGTCACTGTGCTCCGACCTCGGTTCAGGATATATTCAGCGGTGGATTGTTCGAGTATGATGACCTGACAGATTACTTGGAAACCGTAAAGGCTCAATGCGAGTTCAAACTCTGGTTTTTCGGTCATTACCACGAAGACCGTGAAATCGGACGAAACTTCGTGATGCTTTACGAAGGAGTTTATCTCCTTGACGATTTTCTAAATGATCTTCAAGTCAGCGATATATAAACTAAAAGCTGTAGCAGAGTTTTTTACACTGCACAAGGACAAAATCGTCTTTGTGCAGTTTTTTATTTTGGCTCTGTCACAACAAATGGTTGATTTTTGACGAGAAATAGCGTATAATAATAGTAAGAAACAGTACCACCGAAGGAGGTAATTGGATATGCCTACTATCAAAGACGCATTAGATATTATCGGTAAGTTGACTGTCGC
>JAFXWT010000131.1 GCA_017542695.1 Clostridia bacterium | reverse complement strand
CTCGGTCCGAAGTTGACCGCAGAAATGATTTCCGATACTGACAGCGCCACGCAAGTCAAGAGGTATATCCGCCTCACCAATCTCATCCCCGAACTGCTCGATATGATGGATGAAGGCAAGATCGCGTTTTCCGTCGGTGTAGAACTGTCCTTCCTCGACGATCAGCTTCAATATGACGTTCTGAACGCCTGTGAACTCAACGACAACACACCGTCCTACGCGCAAGCCGTCCGTATGCACAAGGCGTACACGGTGGGAGAACTTGACCGCTACGGCATCGACGCCATTATGTGCGAGGAAAAAGCGAATCAGCGGGAGACGGTGAAAATACCGGCTGACCGTCTGAAGGGAAAAATCCCCGGCAGCTTCAACGAACAGCAGAGGCAGGATTTCATCGTCAAAGCGGTCGAGCACTACCACCGCTATTTACAACGTCAAAGGGATGCGAGGTGATGAAAATGGATTTTAAGAATATGAAAGCCGTTTTTCATTACGGGAAAGACAGTAAAAAGTATATCCGCCAATTCCACGAAAAGCGTATTGATATGGTTCTCGGTGAACTGCGTCAGTATACGGCAGAGGAAATTCGCCTTTTCCGTGAAAGCGTGATCGCGCAGGTTGGCATAATTGAAGCAAATCGCCTTATGGCAGTATAATTCCAAAAGAAGTTTATGATAACGAGCAGACTTCGGTCTGCCCAAATTTACAAGGAGAAAAGATTATGAAAAAGAAAACGAAATACAACGTATCCGGCGAGGATAACCGTCAGATAGCGATCTACGCAAGAAAGTCCCGTATTACGAACAAAGGCGACAGTATCGGAGTACAGTTCAAGCAGAGCGCGGATTATGCGATCAATCAGATGCAGTTGCCGGAAGACTACGAATTTGCCAAGTATGAAGATAAAGGTCTCAGCGGTTATTACTCCGACAGACCCGATTTTCAGCGGATGCTCCGAGATATCGAAGCAGGCAAGATCAAGGCGGTCGCCTGTTACAAGCTTGACCGTATCAGCCGTAAGACCGGCGACCTGATGAGACTGCTCGAATACTTTGAAAAATTCGGCGTGACGCTGCTTGTGTGTTCCAATAATATCAATACCCAGATCAGCACTTCCAAAATCATCATCCAGGTGCTGGCGATTATCGCAGAGTTTGAGCGTGATACGCTGACCGAGCGCGTTCAGGACAATCTGATGGAGCTTGCAAAAGACGGTCGCTGGCTCGGCGGTCGTGTGCCGACAGGGTTCAAATCCGAAAAACTGACGACCGGCGTCGGGAAGAACAAGACCACCATCACCTATCTGACCGGCATTGATGAAGAGACGGCGATCGTGAAAAAGATCTTTGAAACCTTACTCAAAACGCGTTCCGTCTGCCGCACGGCGACTATTATATCAGAGGAGTATAAAACGAAAAACGGCGCCGAGTTCACCGCGCTCGCCGTTCGCGATATCGTAAAGAATCCGATCTATTGCACCGCCGATGAACGCGCGTACAACTATTTCCTTGAAAAAGGCGGAAATATCTTCGGAGAATTTACAGAATTCACTGGAAAAAACGGTATTTCCGTGTATAAT
>JAFXWT010000130.1 GCA_017542695.1 Clostridia bacterium | reverse complement strand
GAAGCACGGACAGATCCTTCATCAGTCCGTTGTGGACGATATACTCGACGATCTGATTGACGAAGTATATCTGCCTTGAATCGAGGTTCGCGTCGTTCAGATATTCCGCAAACGCGGCTTTCGCGGCGTTCATATCCAACCCGACGATCTCGCGCACCAGTTCGCCGAGCGGCTTTTGCCCGTATTCGGCTTCATAGTCCTCTTTTGTACCGACTTCGCTCCAAAGGATCGCTTCAAGCGATCTGACGTCATCAGCGGTAAGAGGCTGATTGCTTTTCAGCTTTGCGATGACCGCATTGTTCTGATGCTGACGGATGTAGAACTCCGCTTTTGCTTTGTAATTTTTGAGGTCGTCGTTTTCAAGCTCCGACTCTTTCCACTCGATCGAAAGTATATCGTCGTCAAAGTTTGTGTCATAGCGTATCTTCGTCACCGGGATATACTTCATAAGTTCGCGGAGATTGCATCTTATGTTTTCAAATTCATTGATTCCCGCGCGTTCGATATAGTCGGTGTGAAGGATCGTATTTATAAGCTCCGACTGCGCCATGATCTCCGGTATGTTTGCGACTCCCGCGATCGCACTTACTTTTTTCATAAGGTCGCGACGGTGTCTGCCAAACTGTTTTCCCGCGAGATATGCAAGCTCGACGCCGTACATCAATGCATCGAAACGCACTGCCGACGCGTCGTCCTTATCCGGGTTGATCAGCGGCGCGATCTCATCCTTTATTTTCAAAGTGTCCTCGTAAGTCAGCGCAAGGAAGCCGTCGGCGGTCGAGTACTGCTCAACGTATTTGAGGTGCTGCCTTACAGCGAAATTCTCCTTGTTCAGTTCACTCACCTTGCAGACCATCTCGTCAACAAGGCGTTTTCTGAATTCTGTGAGCTCCGTCGTCTGGTAAGCGATGTCCTGAAGCTTGAATATGATCTGCGCCTTCAGATTGAAAATGGCGCCTTGAAGAGCCATCATATTGGCGCTCGGCTTTCCCTCGTTCATACGGAAAAATTCAAAATTGCCGCAAAAATCGAAGATATAAAACTTCTCTTTGTCCTTCCCGTCGAGAAGCCCTTCGCAAAGACGGGTACCGCGCCCTATCATTTGCCAGAACTTCGCCTTGCTCATCACTTTTTTGAAGAACACGAGATTGAGCACTTCCGGCACGTCGATGCCGGTGTCGAGCATATCGACGGAAATCGCGATCTGCGGCAGCTTTTTCGGATCTGAAAACTCGTCTATCGCGCTTTGCGCAAACGACGTGCGGTTGTCGATCACTTTCGCAAAATCGTTAAGATGCGGATATTCCTTGTAGAAGACCTCGCGTATCTTTTCGGCGTGATCGTGATTTTTGGCGAAAATGATCGTTTTTCCGATCTTTTCTCCGTAATCGATCTTCAGACCGTTGTCCATAACGATCCGGAGCACCTGACGGATCGTGTCCTCATTGAATATCCATTCGTTCAGAGCGGACGACGAGATCACCTCGGGAAGCTCCCCGTTCTCATCCTCAAAAGTTTTTTCGTATGCTTCCTTGTCCTCGTCGGAAAGCTCATCGTAAACGATACCCTCTTCGATGAATTTGAGTTTCGTCTCGACAGACATAAAATCGACGAGATAACCGTCCTTCACCGCCTGAGCGAGTTCATAACCGTATGTCGGCACACCGCTCTCAAGCTCAAAGACCTCGTAAGTATTCTTGTCGATCTCGTCCTTCGGCGTTGCGGTCAGACCGACGAGATGAGAGTCAAAGTAGTTGAAAATATCGCGGTATTTGTTGTATATCGAACGGTGCGCCTCGTCGCAGATCACGAGATCAAAGTGACCTGTCGTGTAAAGCTTTCCGTTCTCATCTTTCGCCTCGTCGATCACGTTCATCATCGTCTGATACGTCGAAAAGACGCATCTGGCGCCGTAGTTGTCCTTTTCCTCGCAAAGATTCGTGGCGGACAGATCGGGCAGGTTGTTGTAAAAGCTGCGCTTCGCCTGCGTTACGAGAGAATTCCTGTCCGCAAGGAACAAAACGTTCTTGACCCAGCCGTGATCGAGCAGCTCCTTTACAAGAGCGATTACCGTTCTCGTCTTTCCGGAGCCGGTCGCCATGACAAGCAGCGCTTTTCTTCTGTTCTTTTCATCAAACGCGTCGCAGACAGCTTTGATCGCCGCTTCCTGATAATATCGCCCCGCGATTTTTTTGTCTACCGTAACGTGCGAAAGGCTCGTCCTCATCGAACGCAGCGCAAAGAGCTTTTCAAGGTCGCGCTTTGAGTAAACGGAAGCGGCCCGACGCTCGGGATAAACGTTGTCGATGATCCGCGTGTCAAATCCGTTCGAGAGAAAGATCACAGGACGCCTGCCGTACTTTTTCTCGATAAGATCGGCATACAGCTTTGCCTGCTGTCTGCCTTTTACAACGTCGACGCACGTTCTTTTTGCTTCAAGGATCGCAAGCGGTCTTCCATCGTCGCCGTAAAGGACATAG
>JAFXWT010000129.1 GCA_017542695.1 Clostridia bacterium | reverse complement strand
TATAATAAATATCGCTGTACGTTCCGAAAACGGTCTTTTTGTTGGAAAGATCCATATTGAAAACCCAATCGTAATTATGTATGTTTGCCTGTCCGAGAGCCTGCGCCGACCGTCCGATATAACCCGAATATAGGTGTACCGGAATGGACGAATTGTAGGACTTTACCTCGGTCTTGCAATACTGCTTCAAGGTGTTATAGAAGTCGCTATTCGACGTCACGATGGCAGGCTTGGTCTTATACTCCCACCACTCCGCACGTATCTTTTGCAAATACCCATAGGTATCAAAGACACGCTTGGGAACGGAGAAGTACGCCGTGTTCACCTCGTTGTAGTGATCTTTACCTTTGTCTGACACGTTGGTGCGGTAATAGGTGTGTTTCACTTGCAGTTCCAGCGTTTCAAGTTCCTGCACGCGGCAAGTCAAGGTCGATTTGTCCGACGTGGACGGTCCCAATCCCTCGGCATATCCCGTAAAGTAATAGGTACCGCCGACCTTGTACTCCGTGGCATTCACGTTTCCATAGGTTAGAAGTTCGACGCCGGAGATATCGTATCTTCGTTCGTTCGAGTTTAGATGGGGAAGCAGTTTTTCCGAGCCTACCACCTTGAACTTAAAAAACAGTCCCTTGTAGTCTGCCTCGTCCGCAACGCTCACACATTCGAGTCGAAACTTGTCGTATTTTGTCGGATTATTGCCGCTGTACTCCGTCGCCATCTGGACTTTGTTAGATCCCGCGTTTGTGTCGATGTTCAACCCTTGGGGGTTATAAACATAGAGATAGAGAGCATATCCCGAGCGCATATTCTCGCGGAAGGAATAACAATACTCCACCACGTTGATGATTCTAACGCTCTTGCTCTCGTCAAACGGATAGTCCAAGATGTCGAAGGGTGAACCTCCAACGGTTGAGGATAACAAGTCATCCATTACGTTTGACTTGTCAAAACTCGACTCCGCGGAGGCTATTGTTAAGGGGGCTATTTGCACCGCCGATAAGACGATGCAAACAACCATTACTATGGTAAGGAGAATACGCGTTTTCAAAACACAAGCACCTCCCTATCCAACACAACTCTCGTAACCATTTCGTCAAATCCGCTGAAATAGATCGTCGTTTCTCCACCGCCCGAATAAGGCGTAATAACCAATGCGTACATATCCTTGTACACATAGGCGGAGCAGTCGCTAATCTCTTTCCCCGGATAGACGGCGTGTAGCACTTCATTGATTCCACCTTTGGCTTGGATATCGAAACCGTCATCCTTGTAGTTGATATTGAACCCGGCTGACAGGTCTTTCTCCTTGCTGTACGCATAAACGTTTCCGTCTATGGTGAAATCGAAGTCGTGACCGGAAATATAGTGAGGGACCACTTTCACCGAATACCCGCTCTTTGCAGATCCCGTCTTGAAAGGCGAAACCACTTTCAGGGAGAGCGGATGGTCCGGCGTCAGCGCATATCCCGAAGCACTACCCACGATCTTATCCTCGCCACATTCGACATAGGTCGTTTGGAAATCCGTGGTAAACCCATTCGTGAAGAAGGCGAGGAGGCCGGCGACGGTCGCAACCACCAAAATGGCGACGACAATGGAAACGATTTTTCCAATCTTACCGGTTTTCTTCATAGGCGCCACCTCCTTTTAGAAGGTGATGGTCATGGGAGTCAGAGAAATTCCGGCTACGAGAGTGGGATCAAAATTTATGATGTACTCCTTGACGAGTCCCGAGGTGTTTTCACGCACGGCGAGCTTGAAATAGCAATCCGTCACGAACTCTTTGAACTTATCATCGTACCCCCAAGTCCTGCCGCCATCCATACGGGTTTTCGTCTTGTAATAGCTTTCGAAACTCTTGATAGTCGTGATGGTGATGGAGTTACCGCTTTGAGTGACGGTGACAAACTGATCTTTCAGATCGTCGACGTTCACGGTCTTATACGAATTGTCATACCAAACATCCTTTCCGGACGTGTTGTAGTGCTCGCAATAACCAACCTTGAATTGACCTACGCCAGTTAAGGAATAGGTGTAGTCGCTGTACTCGGAGCCGATTTGGTTATACACGTTCGCAAGGTTGATCTGCATTGCGTAGTTCTTCCCCGGAATGACGTTGAACTTGCCGTTTGAGTCTGCCGTGAGATCTCCCGTAAGGGTAATAGAACTCGGTACGCCTTTGAACTGAACGACACAAGCCGCCTCGAAGCCGCTTTCTTGGGTGGTACAGGTGACGATGATGTTTCCCGTAAAGGGCTTCAAACAGGTGATCGTCGCGGTCGTGCTACCGGCAGCGGCGGGGGTGACGGTCAGATAGGTAGATACCGCACTCGTATTGGACGAATCGCCCCACGCGGCAGTCCACGTCACATTCTTATTTTTCGCCGTAGCGGGGAGAACGGTTGCGTTGATCGTATAGGAAACGGTATTACCACCGGTCCCACCTGCGAGAAACAAGGGCTTGGATAATTCGACCGTGACCGAATGTACTTCCTCCGAGGAAGGGACGGCTTCTTCGGACGACATGGAAACACTCTCAAAATCGAGAACGTCTCCGCTCATCGCCTTATCCGTTCCTTCCGAAAGAAGGGCGGACATATTCGCCTCCGATTCTTCGGATTTGGATTTGTCCGCCAGGAAGCACGCTCCGATCGTGAAGCCGAACACCACAAGCACCAAGAGGACGACGACGCAAATGAACAAAATCTGCTTTTTCTTCTCCTGACTTAATGCTTTCATGTTCCACCTCATTCTTACTTAATGAGCGCTTTCAAAATTGCCTTGTCCGACTTCTTCAAGGGCTGCAACTTGATGGAATAGACGGTACCGTCCGCATCGGTTGCCTCCACGCTGTAGGTGTTGCCGGAAATGACGTCGCCGTTTTCGGTGGTCATCGAGAACGGGGTAACCGTAAGCGGGTACTTCGCCTTGTCGCCGACGATGACTTCCAAAAGCTGGTAGCCGCCGGGATCGGGGGGAACGAGGGTTGCTTTTACCTCTTTGCCGAGAAGCGTCCCCTTAACGACGTGCGAATTGAACGTTTTGCCGCCCTTGGTGTAGGGCTCCTTTTCGATAAAATACTCTTTCTGCATTTAGATACTTTTCCTCCTATTATTACTTGGTTTTGGTTTGCGAGATCTTCTTTGCCTCGCTCTTGGATTTGCCCTCCGCAAGGGCTTTCTTGTACTTGTACAGACCGGCGTGGTCCCCTTGGCATTGCAGGTAGCCCGAACGCATACCGGCTTCATAGTCGGTGAGCTCTTTTCCTTCCTTCTTTCCATAGGTATGGACTTTCGCCTTTCTGTCTTCCGCGTATGCTTTTGCGCGTTTGGACGGGACAGACCATTTGCGGTTGTTGTATTTGGAGCTGCCCGATCCGCTACTCTTATTAGACATAGCATTTCCTCCTTGTTTTGTTTTCTTTGCCCGTAATGCCGCTGGCTCAGCCGAAACAAAAAATATTAAGTTGTATATAACTTTTGCGCGCAGGGACTCTTCGGAACAACACGTTCCCGGCGATTAGGCGAAGACGGCCGTCTTTATCCACGTGGTCGCCGATTATCGGTTATTACTTTCACCCTTTGCGCAATTGCTACCATTGGTTACTCGACGTAGATTCGCGTATAAGAACCTGTGTGAATACGCTTGCCGTCGATCTTGCTGCCTCTCGGCTTGAAGATGAACTCATATTCGTAGTCCCTCTTTTCCGAACGCAGGAAATAAATATCCTCGCTCATAATCAGAAGGTTCCGCGCCGACAAACGAATGAACGAAAGTTTCTGACAAACGATAAAATCCTTCGTTCGATATACGTTTGAAGCGCCTTGGACTGAATCAAGAAATGAAATCATGGCTTTTTCCTCCTCATTTATTCGAGGGGGCGGCAAGAGTCTTGAAGTCATTTTTCCTTTGAATTTTCACTCTTGCGCTCTTCATTGCTCTTGCGCCCCTCACTTAAAAGGCACGAAAAACGCCAAAGTCAAGTCACAAAGTCAAAATTTCTTTTAATTTTTTGAAAATTCGCATAAGACGAGAGTCTATCGCCTGTTTCGAAATGCCAAGTTCCCGCGCGATATCTGTTTTCGCGCGCTTCTTATAAAACACTTCAGTGATAAGCCATTTCTCCTCTTCTTTCAATGCGTGAATGGCTTTCCGCAAGGTGGCGAACACGTCGTCTTGAATCAATGCCTCTTCAGGAGAAGGAGCGCTGTCCATAAACTCAATCCCGTGCTCCATGCTTTCATCCAGAGAACAATGTCTTCTCGTTTCTCTTAATTGGTTCAGATAGATCTCGTGTTCGGACAAGATATACTCTCGTCGAGACTGTTCATCCAATCCTCTGAGCATACGAGCCGTTTCATCGTCCACATAGACGAAAATGGTTTTCGTTTTGCCTTTGACCGTTGTTTCAGTTGTGAATTTTTTCATTGTAAAAACCTCCGTTTTTTGATTTCTTGAGAAATCGGTTTACGGAGATTTCCAACAAAAAAAGTCCCCGCAACCGCTTGCCAAATCACGGTTGTGGGGGTGGTTTCACCTATTTAGGGCATAAAAAAAGAGCCTAACAACAGATAAACCACACGAAAAATGTGATTTAGCTATTGTCAGGGCTCCTGATGGTCACTTAGCTGCACGATTGCAAGCCAAATACAGCGCACTCTTGGACTGCCTATCAAGCAGTCACGACAATTTTTGGCAACGCTCAGTCCCTCATAGCGGTACTAAGCCGGGTTCAGGGTTTATTCTCTTCGTCGCCTCAACGATATTCAGTTGTAATCTTCGCCTATATTTTACGATTGGACTTATGCTCTCTTCGGTTTCAAAACCGCAGTAGGATCATTAGTCGCAAACGGCAATACATAAACGCCACCGTCTTTATCGACCGTCGCTCGATAATCGATTTTGCAGGAATGACAGCTGATAACTACCGAACTGCCGATTTCCGCACGGCATATGCGTTTTCCGCATTAAGGACATGAAACGATCTTAAACATTTTCATCCTCCTTTCCCTCGGCCACTTCCCGGTGTATTTGACAAACTACATTGCAGGGGTTAGGGACTCCGCCTGCGTGGTAAGTCACGGTTATTGACCCGTAAAATATGTTATTTTACATCTTTCATAACTTTTATTGCGACACCTTGGATATCCACCTTGTCAAAATACATATCCGACAATTCGGGATTCTCGGGGTGAAGCCGTATTTTCTTCTTTCGCTTATCAATGTAATAGCGTTTCAAAGTCGCTTCATCATTAACAAGCGCAACTACTATCTCCCCCTCCTTTGCGGTGTCTTGTTGACGGACGATAACGAGATCTCCGTCTTCTATATTCGCGCCGATCATGCTATTGCCTTTCGCGCGCAGAATAAAGAACTCGCCTTGCCCCAACATCTGAGCGGAAAAAGAAAAATAACTCTCAATGTTTTCT
>JAFXWT010000012.1 GCA_017542695.1 Clostridia bacterium | reverse complement strand
CCACCACCACGGTCACGACGCAGACGAGGTGTTTGTGAGCTGGGGCAAGGAGTCGCCGAAGAAATTTGACGTTGAAACGATCTCCGCGTACCTTGACGC
Source organism: Clostridia bacterium (assembly GCA_017542695.1). The sequence goes on along the minus strand of JAFXWT010000012.1, from coordinate 18,341 downwards.
GCTGAATAACGAGGAAAAATACGGCATCGTCATCCGCGCAAAAGGCATCGTTCCGTCCGTTGACGGAAAGTGGATACATTATGACTACGTGCCGGGAGAAAAGGACGTGCGCTACGGCACTGCCGAGGTTACGGGGCGGCTTTGCGTCATCGGCTCAAATCTCAAAGAAGACGCGATCGAAGAACTGTTCGGAGTATGAAAATGAGAGACGTACCGGTTTATCTCTTTCTCGGTTTTCTCGAATCGGGAAAGACGAAATTCATTCAGGAAACGCTTGAGGACACGCGCTTCAATCAGGGCGAGAAAACGGTGATCCTCATGTGCGAGGAAGGCATCGAGGAATACGATCTCGCGGCGTTCAAAAGCGGAAACGTGTTCATCGAAACGGTGAACGGCGAAGCGGAGCTGACGGCGGAGCGCCTATCCGACATCGAAAAGCGGCTGCGCCCCGACAGAGTGATGTGCGAATACAACGGGATGTTTCTCGTGCAGAAGTTGTTTGACGCGCTGCCGGAGAACTGGCAGGTCGTTCAGTCGTTCATGTTCGTCGATTCATCGACGTTCCTCTCATACAACGGCAACATGCGCCAGCTCGTTTACGACAAGCTGAACGTTTCCGATCTTGTCGCGTTCAACCGATTTGACGACAAGTACGAAAGGGATATTTTTCACAAGACGGTGCGCGCCGTTTCGCGCCGTACCGAGATAATCTTCGAGTACGTGGACGGAACGGTCGTTCCCGACGACACGGTCGATCCCCTGCCCTTCGATCTTGACGCGCCCGTCGTTGAGATATCCGACCGCGACTATGCGATATGGTATCAGGATCTGTGCGAGGAAATGAGCAAATACGACGGGAAAACGCTCCGTCTTCACGTCAGACTGATAAAGAACAAGCTTCTCCCCGACGCGTTTATCGCGGGGAGAGATCTGATGTCGTGCTGTGTAGAGGACATCCGTCTTGCCGCCGTCGCGTGCCGCAATCCCGAAAACATCGGGATCGAGGATGGCGAATGGTACGAGGTCACGGGAAAGTTGGAGGTCCGTTTCTCTAAGGCATACAACAAGCGCGGACCCGTGCTGACCGTCGAAAAAGCGGAAAAAGCCGATGCGCCGGAGCAGCCCGTGGCGACATTTTATTGAATATTGCATAAAACGGCTGTTTTTTCAGCCGTTTTTTCATTAAAACGAGAAAATATGCTCGTTATGAGCGAATTTTATTGCAATAAGTAAAATTTTGTGATAGAATACTATATTATTATAAAAACGGAGATGGGACAATGAAAAAAAACGTACGGGGCGAGTCGATAACGGCCGCGCTTTGCCGTCTTTACAGATCGTTCGGGTACTCGCGATTCAAAATGAACAAATTCGAGGAGTATTCGTTTTATCTCGAACACAAGAGCTTTCTCGGTTCGGAGAACGTGATCACATTCGGCGATCTCGACGGACGGCTCATGGCGCTCAAGCCCGACATAACGCTCTCCATCGCCAAAAACGCGCCGAGCGGAGAAAGCCGCCGCGTATATTACAGCGAAAGCGTTTACCGCCCGTCTTATACGGTGCGCGAATACAAGGAGATCAAGCAGATCGGACTTGAGAACATCGGCGGCGTCGATATGCTGTCCGAGTGCGAGACCGTGCTGCTCGCCGCGCGGAGCATGGAAGCGCTCGGCGAAAAATACACGCTCGATCTGTCGCACATGGGGTTCGTTTCGTCGATACTCGACGGAGAGAGATTTTCTGACGAGGCGCGCGCCGCGATCCTCGACGCAGTGAAGAAAAAGGACGGCGGAAAGATATACTCCGTTTGCGTTGCGGCGGGAAAGGATGAAAAAACGGCGAAAAACATCGCATCCGTCGCCGATATACACGGAAAATTCGGTGCGGCGTCGAAAAAAGCCGAAAAAATATGCTCGTGTGTCGGCGCAAAAGCGGCGCTCGACGAGCTCGGCGAGGTCTACGGCTTCCTTGAAGCAATGGGGATTTCGGAAAACATAAATCTTGATTTTTCCATAATCAACGACATGAGTTACTACAACGGCATCGTATTCCAGGGATATCTCGAAGGTGTGCCGAACAGCGTTCTGTCCGGCGGAAGGTACGACAATCTGCTTGCCAAAATGGGAAAGATCGGCGGCGCGTGCGGCTTTGCGGTATATCCCGATCTTATTGATCTCTACCGCGACGGCGGCGAAACGGCGAGCGTCGACATCGCCGTGATATACGATAAGAGCGACGATATCAGAAAGGTCGGACAATTTGCGGACGCGCTCCGAAACGGCGGCGATACCGTCGTTTGCGTCAAGCGCGGAGAAAAAATAAAAGCGAAAAAGACGGTCGTCTTTGGGGAGGCGGCAAATGAATAAAATGATAAACATCGCGCACCCGAAAGGACGGCTCGGCGACAGCGCGTACGCGCTTTTCGAGGCGGCGGGATACCCGTGTCCGTCGATGCACGAAGGCGGGCGGAAGCTGATATTCGAAAACGAGGCGGCGGGCGTGAGTTTCTTTTCGGTGAAGCCGTCGGACGTGGCGATATACGTCGAGCACGGCGCGGCGGACATCGGTGTGGCGGGGCTCGACATACTGCTCGAATCGGAGCCCGACGTTTTCGACCTCGGCGACATGGAAATAGGCAAGTGCCGTTTCGCCGTGGCGGGCAAAAAGGGATTTGAGATCGACCGAGAGCGTCCGCTCAAAGTGGCGACCAAATTCGTGAATATAACGAAGAAATACTTTGCCGAGACGGGTGTGAGCGTTGAGATATTCAAACTGAACGGCTCCATCGAGCTTGCGCCGATACTCGGTATGACGGACGTCATCGTCGACATTGTTGAAACGGGAGCGACACTGCGCGAAAACGGGCTGGAAGTTATACGCGAGATAATGCCGATAAGCGCGCATCTGATCGCAAACAAATCGAGCTTCCGCTTCAAATCTGACGAGATCGAGCGGCTGAAAAACGCGCTCGTGAAAGGATAACGAAATGATTAAAATTTATTCGGGCGACGAGATCAAAACAGAAGAAATAATGTCGCGCGGGGGCGACTCCGTCGACGTTTCCGCCGTCGTAAAAGAAATAATCGAAAACGTAAGACGAAACAAAGATACGGCGCTGCGCGAATACGCCGAAAAGTTCGACGGCGGCGCGCCGGATTCGCTCGTCGTTTCAAAAGATGAGATCGACGCGGCGTTTGATACCGTCGACAAAGAGCTCATCTCCGTCATGACCGAGGCGAGAGACAACATCCGCGCGTTCCACGAAATGCAAGTAAGGCAGGGATTCAGAACGCAGGAAAAGGACGGTATCGTGCTCGGACAGAAGATAACGCCGATCGAAAAGGTCGGGCTTTACGTGCCGGGCGGCACGGCGAGCTTATCGTCAACGGTGCTGATGAACGCCATACCCGCCAAGATCGCGGGCTGCTCTGAAATTGCCATGGCAACACCCGCCAAGGCGGGCAAGGTCGCGCCCGAAATACTTGTTGCCGCGTCTCTGGCGGGAATCGACAGAATATACAAGATCGGCGGCGCGGGAGCGATCGCGGCGCTGGCTTACGGAACGGAGACGGTCGGAAAGGTCGACAAGATAGTCGGGCCGGGGAACGTATTCGTCGCGGAGGCGAAGCGGCAGGTGTTCGGCGTGGTCGGAATCGACATGATCGCAGGGCCGAGCGAGATACTCATCGTCGCCGACGGAGGCGCAAAAGCACGCAACGTCGCGGCGGACATGCTCTCGCAAGCCGAGCACGACAAGATGGCGACGGCGGTGCTCGTAACGGACAGCGAGGCGCTGGCGCACGAAGTCGCAAACGAGCTCGAACGTCAGATCCCGCTTCTGCCGCGCGCAGAGATAGCGCGCGCGTCGATCGAAGGTCAGGGAAAGATAATAATAAGAAATTCGATAGAAAAAGTCATCGAGACGGCGAACGAGATCGCGCCCGAGCACCTCGAGCTTTGCGTCAAAGAGCCGTTCGCGCTGCTTGACAAAGTCAAAAACGCGGGATCCATATTCCTCGGGTACAACTGTCCCGAGGCGCTCGGCGATTATTTCGCGGGGCCGAACCACACGCTCCCGACATCGGGAACGGCGCGCTTTTCAAGCCCGCTCTCCGTTGACGATTTCATCAAAAAATCGTCGTTCATTCACTACACGGCGGCGGCGCTCGACAAGGTGGCGTGGAAAATAGATCGCTTCGCAAAGAGCGAGGGGCTCGACGCGCACGCGAAAAGCGCCACGGTGAGATTTGAGAAGGAAAGCGAAAAATGAAAAGCTACATGGTAAAAAAATACTCGTCGCTGGAAGCGTACGTCCCGGGTGAACAGCCGCGGGACATGGAATACGTGAAGCTTAACACAAACGAGTCGCCCTTTCCTCCCTCGCCGCGCGTGATCCGCGCGATAAACGCGGAGGAGGTCGGAAAGCTGAAACTTTACTCCGATCCCGAAGGGAAAGACACGCGCGACGCGATAGCCGCGCACTTCGGATTCAAGCGGGAAAACGTATTGCTCGGAAACGGATCGGACGAGATACTCGCGTTCGCTTTCTTCGCGTTCTGCGCGGAGGAGCGGTGTGTGTTCCCCGACATAAGCTACGGCTTTTACAAGGTTTACGCGGAGCTTGTCAGCGCGAAATACGAGATGATACCGCTACGCGACGACTTCACGATAAACGTCGACGATTTCATGAACGCGGGCGGCACGGTCGTCATCGCCAATCCGAACGCGCCGACAGGGATCGCGCTGACGAGAGATCAGATCGAAACGATCGTCGCGGCGAACAAAGATCACGTCGTGCTCGTTGACGAGGCGTACGTCGATTTCGGCGCGGAGAGCGCGGTTCCGCTCGTCAGAAAATACGATAATCTGATCGTGGCGCAGACGTTCTCAAAGTCGCGCTCGCTCGCGGGCGGGCGACTCGGCTTCGCAATAGCTTCGCCGTCGCTGATATCCGACATGAACAGGATAAAATACTCGCTCAACCCGTACAACGTCAACCGTTTGTCGCTTCTGGCGGGCAAGGCGGCGATAGAGGACTGCGAATATTTCGATAATTGCATCGGGAAGATAATCGAAAACAGAAAATATCTTGTCGAGGGGCTCGAAAATCGCGGATTTTACGTTTTGCCGTCCGGCGCGAACTTCGTTTTTGCGAAAACGGAAAAGATCGGCGGCGAGGCGCTTTATAAAAAGCTCAAAGAGCGCGGCGTGCTTGTCAGGTGGTTCGACAAGGAACGGATAGACCGATTTTTAAGAATAACGGTCGGAACGAAAGAACAGATAAACGTGCTTTTTGAAAAGATCGACGATATCATCGGAAAGGAATGAACTTTATGGAAAACGCGGTAACTATCACGAGAAAAACGGCGGAAACCGACATTTCCCTGTCGCTTTCACTTTGCGGAAGCGGAAAGAGCGACGTCGATACGGGATGCGGTTTCATGGATCACATGCTGACGCTTTTTGCCTGCCACGGCGGGTTTGATCTTTCAGTCAGGTGCGTCGGCGATACGAACGTCGATTACCATCACTCCGTCGAGGATATCGGCATCTGTCTCGGCGAGGCGATAAAGGGCGCGCTCGGCGACGGATGCGGGATCGAGCGATACGGCGACGTTATAATTCCGATGGACGAGTCGCTGGTACTCGTCGCCGTCGACGCGTCGGGACGCGGCGTGCTCGCGTACGACATGGGGCGGCTCAACGAGAAGGTAGGCGAGATGGACACGGAGCTTGTAAAAGAGTTTTTCCTCGCGCTGACGAGAAGATCGGGGCTGACGGTACACATAAAAGCGCTCGCGGGCGAAAACACGCACCACAAGATCGAAGCGTGCTTCAAGGCGTTCGCGCGCGCGCTGAAAAAGGCCGCCGCAAAAACGGGTTCGTGTGCGATACCGTCGACAAAGGGCGTTCTCTGATGACGGGAATAGTTGATTACGGCGTCGGGAATATCTTTTCCCTCGTTTCGTCGCTCGAAATGATCGGCGAGCGCGCGGTGCTGGCAAAGGATGAAAAGACGCTCGACGCTTGCGACAGAGTGATCCTCCCCGGCGTCGGCGCGTTCGGAGACGCGAAGGCGAAGCTCGACACGTCGGGCATGGGCGACGCCGTGCTTCGGCAGGTGAAAAAAGGCAAATGTCTGCTCGGGATATGCCTCGGAATGCAGATGTTGTTTGACAAAAGCTACGAGTTCGGCGAGCACGCGGGGCTTGGGCTGATACGCGGAAGCGTCAGACCGATATCAGACGTTATACCAAAGGAGCTGCCGATACCGCACATAGGATGGAACGCGCTCAAAATAAATGAGCATCCGCTTTTCAGATATATCAAGAGCGGCGATTTTGTGTATTTCGTTCATTCGTATTACGGCGCGGAGTGCGACGGTTCCGTCATTGCGACGACGGAATACGGCGCGGAGCTGACCGCCGCCGTCGCCGACGGGAACGTGACGGGCGTTCAGTTTCATCCCGAAAAAAGCGGACACGTGGGGCTCGATATTCTCCGCGCGTTCTGCGAGATGAAAGGATAATTATGATAATTCTTCCCGCGATAGACATCCGCGGCGGGCAGGCGGTGCGCCTTCTCCGCGGAGAATACAGCGATATGACCGTTTATTCGAGCGACCCCGTCTCCGTTGCGGAGAGCTTTTGTTCCGCAGGTGCGGGAAATCTGCACGTCGTCGATCTTGACGGCGCGCTCTCGGGAGAGACGGACAATTATGATATAATAAGAAGAATAATCGAAAAGACCGGAATGAGCGTCGAGGTGGGCGGCGGCATACGCGACGACGAGAGGATCGAAAAATATCTCGCGGCGGGCGCCGAGCGCGTCATACTCGGCACGGCGGCCGTTGAGAAGCCCGATTTTCTGCGCGAGGCGGTGAAGAAATACGGCGCTCACGTCGCCGTCGGAATCGACATCAAGGGCGGCAAGGTCGCCACTCACGGTTGGACACGGGCATCGGGCGACGCGCTTGAATTCATCGCGGAGCTTGAAAAGATCGGCGTCGGGAACGTGATATGCACCGACGTGTCGCGCGACGGCGCGCTCTCGGGTACGAACATCGAGCTTTACAGTGAACTGAAAGAAAGATTTTTGCTCAACGTTACTGCGTCGGGCGGGATAACGGACGTCGGGGAGCTTATCAAGCTGAAAAAGATCGGCGTTTTCGGCGCGATACTCGGAAAGGCGCTCTATGACGGGAAGATCTCGCTTTCCGCGGCGCTTGAAACGGAGAAATTATGATAACAAAAAGGATAATTCCCGGCCTTGACGTAAAGGACGGGCGAGTCGTGAAAGGCGTTAATTTTTCGTCGCTATGCGACGTTTCGTCGCCCGTATCGCTGGCGAAATATTACAGTGAGAGCGGCGCGGATGAGCTCGTGTTTTACGACATCACGGCATCTGCCGAGGGGCGAGGCATTTTTACCGATATATTGAAAGAAACGGCGAGAACGGTGTTCATTCCGCTCACCGTGGGCGGCGGGATATCGTCGCTCGGCGATTTTGAGCGAGTGCTGACGGCGGGCGCGGACAAGGTCAGTGTCAATTCGGGCGCGATAAAAAATCCGTCGCTCATCGACGAGTCGGCGAAGCGCTACGGCTCGCAGTGCGTGGTGCTTTCAGTCGACGTATCGAAAATCGGCGGCAAGTATACCGTCTTTTCGCGCGGCGGACGGGACAACACGGGGATAGACGCAATAGAGTGGATACGCGAGGGAGTCGGTCGCGGCGCCGGCGAAATCGTCGTCAACAGCATCGACACGGACGGAGTCAAAAAAGGGTTTGACATCGAAATGCTCGACGCGGTCTGCCGCGCGGTCAACGTCCCCGTGATAGCGTCGGGCGGCGCGGGGTGCGTTGGTGATTTTATAGATCTGTTCAATAAAGTGCCGACCGTATCGGCAGGGCTTGCCGCGTCGGTGTTCCACTTCGGAGAGATAAAGATCGAGGAGCTGAAACGCGCGCTTCGGGACGGCGGAATCGGTGTGCGGCTTTAAGGAGGAAAAATGAAAATTGCGATAGGGTGCGACCCGAACGCCAAGGCAGCAAAGGAAGAATTGATTTTATTCATCGAAAGAAAAGACTATGGCAAAGTGACCGATTTCGGCAGCGACGACACTGTCTACGCGCACGTGGCGGTAAAAGTCGCCGAGGCGGTGGCGAGAGGCGAATACGACTGCGGGATACTGCTCTGCGGCACGGGGATCGGCATGTCGATCGCCGCGAACAAGGTAAAGGGCGCATACGCGGCGCTTATCTCCGACGTTTATTCGGCACAGCGCGCGCGGCTGTCCAACAACGCGAACATTGCCTGTATCGGCGCGCTCACAAGCGGGCAGAAGGTGCGTGAAATGATGATCGAGGCGTTCCTGACAAAAGAATTTGCAAATGGGTGCGCGTCGCAGGAAAAAGTCGACGCTTACGTCAATTACGATATGAAAAGAGGCTGAACATGGTTGATATCAGTGAACTGAAATTCGACGAAAAGGGGCTCATTCCTGCCGTCGTCGTCGATTATTATACGAGAAAGGTGCTGACGCTCGCGTACATGAACCGCGAGTCGCTCGACATCACGATCAGTGAGGGGCGCACGTGCTTTTATTCTCGCTCGCGGCAGAAGCTGTGGAGAAAGGGAGAAGAAAGCGGAAACGTCCAGCACGTCGTAGATATCGTCGCCGACTGCGACCGCGACGCGCTCACTGTCGTTGTGAAAAAGGACGGGCCCGCATGCCATCTCGGGACGGATTCGTGCTTTAACGACATCGTTTATGAAAACGAGAGCGACTTCACGCTCGACGGTCTGTACGAACTGATCGAAGGGAGAAAAACGGAGCCGAAGGAGGGCTCCTACACGACGTATCTGTTTGAAAAAGGAATCGACAAGATCTTAAAAAAGGTCGGCGAAGAGTCGACCGAGGTCATTGTCGCGGGCAAGGGCGGCGACAAAAAGGAAACGATCTATGAAATTGCCGATCTTATATATCATCTGACGGTGCTCGCCGTCGAGATGGGGATATCGCTCGACGACGTGATAGCGGAGCTTGCCTCGCGGCACGTTATCGACAAAAAGGTAAAGCAGGAAAAAATGGTGTGAATATGGAAATCGCAGTCGTTGAAGCGACTGCGATTTTTTGTTTTTCGCTATTTTTTGCAAAAAAACTACAATTCGTATCGTAGAGCGATCATCGGTCGTCCGCGCCTCGCCCTGTGTACGAGAAGAAAAAAACGGGCGGCATATAGCCGCCCGATATTATTATTTCTTCTTTTTTGCTTTTTCCGTGATCTCTTTCAGCTTTTCCCTGATCGCTTCGCCGATAATAGAGCCGGCGTTGCCGAGGATATATTTGCCGAGTTTATCGTAGAGGAGCTTTCTCTTTTTCTGATCGAGAGCCATGAATACCTTGAACGCGTCGTTCTTCTTGCTTTTCAGCTCGGTCAGGGTCGAGGAGTCGGTGGCGTACATCGTGTCGAAGATCGTCGGGATGATGACCTTTCTTTCTTCTTCGGAGAGCGACGCGAGCCATTCGGAAAACGCTCCGTCGAACTCGCGGCTGCCCGCCGAAAGCTCGGGCGCGGTAACGAATTTTGTTCCCTCCACCTGCCACGAAAGCGAGTCATGCTGCCATAGCCCGCTGTTTGCGCTTTTGACGACGGTGTAGTCGCTCGTATGCTCAAAGAGCATTCCGACGATCGACTGCTCGGGGAACACGTTTATGATCCGCGGAGAAATGCTGACGTAATCCTCGGCTTCGAGAAAATCGCGCGAGAAGCCCGGCCCGTCGAAATTATATACGTAGGCGATATGTTTTTCAACTCCGAGATTGCATTTGACCGCCGCGTAAACGGCAAGGTTGCCGCCCTTGCTCTGACCGCCGACGTAGAGTTTTTTGCCTTTGCCGACGGGCGTCGAATTGAGATACAGGACGGCGCTTTTCTGCGCCGGGACGGGAGAATAGAGCGCCATATTGAAGTTTTCCTCCCAGCCGACGACAGTATCGTCGGTGCCGCGGAAAGCGACATACGTTTCCTCGTCCGATATTTTAAGCGTCACGGCGGAAAACTGCTCGCCGCGCTCTTCGCTTGTGCGGTTGACATAGCTTGAAACAATGACGTTTTTGAATCTTTCGCACTTTGCCATCTCGTAGAACATCGTCACTATTGCCGACGGGACTATCGCGCCGAGGTCGGTGCTGTACGGGTCGTGCGTTTTGAAAAATTCTTTCGCCGCGTCGGAGAGCGTGACTCCCTCGGCGCTGTCGCAGCCGCCGATACCGTCAAAAGGAACGTACGAAAGCTCGGCGAAGATGAGCGCGTCGATATCGTTCAGCGGCGACGCGGCAAACGAAAGGTCTCCGCGCCATTTCATATAGTCAAAAAGATTTGCCATGTTTTCCTCCGATCAATCGTTTTTACCGTAGACCGCGTCGAACAGCTCGTGAGCGCGCGAGTCGCTGCCGATGAGGTGCAGGTATCCGAAAACCGCTTCAAATCCCGACGCGCGATGGTATTCGACGGCGCCGGCGTGGCGCGGTTTTGACGACGGTTTGTAGTTCCGTCCGAGTTTGTATATTTCGTTTTCGTCTTCATTAAGAAGCGGCAGGAGCGCATCGACAAGCTCGCTCTGCTTTTCGGCGCGGACAAGCTTCTGCGCCTCGGCGCTCATTTTTCCCGTGTCGGTTAGTCCCTCGGCGATTATCCTTTCGCGCACGTATATTTCAAGCACAGCGTCGCCGACGTATGCGAGTGCCGCGCCGCCGAGCATTTTAGCGTTCTCCATCTTCACCCTCTGTGTCTGTCGGTATTTCTTCCGTCTTTTTCTTTTTGAAAACGATCAGCTTGCTCGTTATATAGTTTATGATAACGACGGCGACGGAGATGATGACTTTCGCCACGAGCACTTGATATTTTTCCGTTCCCCAGAAGTTGCTGAACAGCATATCGCCGACGATGGAAAGCGCGAGCGTCAGTAAACGTGAGACGAAGAATTTGGCAAACTGCGGGACGATCTTTTCGCCCGTCTGCTCAAAAACGAACAGCCGGCTCATAACGTATGCGAATATCACCGCGCCGAGCCATGCGACGGCGTACGATATGATGTTGGGCGATATTTTAAGTATGAACCCCTCGCCGACGGGCGGCACGAACAGCACGAACACCGTGAATATCGCCCAGTCGACGACGGTCGTCGAACCGCCGACAATTATATAGAGTATCAACTCCTTATATTTGATGAGGCGCAATTTTGTCAGCGCCTTGTCGATCAGCGCGCGAAGTCTACTTACCATTTTGATTTTCCTCGATATTGTTTATTGCCGCGTCGAATTCATCTTTCGTCGCGGTGAGATTTATCGCTTCGATCAGAGCCGAAGCGGATATGTTCTGCGGCAGTCCGAGTACGCGGGCAAGCGCTCGGCGGCGCTCGGCGCTGCTATCTTTGCCCGAAAGTCCGAGCGCGTAGAAGTCGGCTTTTGTGAGCGACATTTTCGGCGCGCCGTCGCCGCCGTCGTCAAACGGGGCGAGAGCTTTTTCGACGATCTCGCGCTCCATTCCCTCCACTCCGAGGTAGCCCTCCTTCGACGGAGTCTTTTTACGCTTTTCCTTGCCTTTTATCTGCGGCACGTAGACGTTCGTGACGTTTGCGCCGCCCGTTATGCTCTTGATGTAATTGCGTATTACGAGCCCCGCGCCGTCGCTGTCCGTAAGGACGATTATCCCGCGCCGCTCGGCGAGTTTTTTTATCAGCGCCGCCGTTTCGCTTTTTTTGAATATGCCGAATCCGTCGGTCGATATGACGGTCGCTTCTGCGACAGAGAGTACGCGCGCCCTGTCGTATTTGCCCTCGACGATTATCGGCTTTGATATTTTAAGCATCGTCACCTCATTGATCTCGGCATATATACCTTTGATATGAACAGGTCGATGAGCATCCACGGGTCGCTCTGCGTGCTTTTGAGTTTCAGGTCGAGCGCGTAAAGCTCGGTGAGCGCGTTTTCGATGACGGAGATCGGTACTCGAACGAGGGAATTGACGTATTTATCGACACGGTAGGCGTTCATCCGGAGTTTCTTCGATATTTCGGCGCTTGTAAGCCCCGCGTTCATCGCGGATTTGATGAGCAGCATGTCGGTGTAAGTGCGCCCCATTTTCGACACGACGGCGATCGGTTCTTCGCGCATATCCTTCGACTGCGCGACGGCGGAGATCATGCCGCCGACAGTCCATTTCTGCATCGCGTCGATAAGGGCGAACGGCACTTCGTCCGCCGCCGAAACGGAGCAGACGAAGCGGACGGTGTCGGAGTCGATCTCTTTATCCTTGCCGGATATTTCGGCGTAGGCGACGAGCTTTGAAAGCTCGCCCGTCAGCGCCATCATGCGAAGAGCGCACATATCGATCAGAAGATCGAGCGCACCGTCGGATATTTTGATATCTTCTTTTGTGAGCACGCGGCGCGCGTATGACACAAGGCGGCTTTTTGACAAGAGTTCAAAGCGGACGGGCGTCGCCGCCTGCGAAATCTTCTGAAAGTTCGTTCCCTGCTCAAAGCGATAATCGCACGGAAGCTCGCTGTCACGGCAGAATATCACAAGGACGGTGTCCTTCCCCGCCTTTTTGCAGGCGGAAACGAGCGCCTCGATCTCGGACGCGGGGAGCTTGTCGAGCCGGATATCGTGCACCTCGATCAGCTTCATTTCCTGCATCATAGGCATCGCGTCGACAGCGTCGGAGAGAGACGCGAACAGTTCGTCGCGGCTTTGGCTCGACGCGCCCGAAAAAGATATATCGAAATGATTGAAAAGCTCAAATCCCTCGGCGGTGAGGATATCCGTGCGGAGCTTTGCCAGCGCGCGCTCTTTCATATAATCTTCCTCGCCGAAGAATAAAAACGCGCCGAAAACGCCGCCCTCCGCGTCTTTTGCGAAAGCGTCGGCAGTTTTTATCGGCACGTTTTTCTTTTCAGCCATTCTGAACCTCTTATCTGTTTATATCGGTGAGCGCGTTTATCGCCGTTTCCATAGCGACAACGGCGCTCTGCCGACGGATATCGGCACGGGTCCCGTTGAAGACGCATTTTTTGCAGACTACTCTATCGTCGTCAAAGCAGACGGCGATATAGACGAGTCCGACGGGCTTTTCGTCCGTGCCTCCGCCGGGGCCGGCTATCCCCGTCACCGAAACGGCGACGTCGACGCCGAGCGCGTCGCGCGCGCCGAGCGCCATCTGCATGGCGCAGTCCGCCGAAACGGCGCCGACCGACGCGAGCGTTTTTTCGCTCACGCCGAGCATCCCCGCCTTAACGGAGTTGGCGTACGACACGACGGAGCCGAAATATATTTCGGACGCTCCCGCGACGTCGGTGACGCTTTTCGATATGAGTCCGCCCGTGCAGCTTTCGGCGGTGCCGAATGTCTTTTTCGCACGGCGGAACGCTTTTACGAGTTCTTCCGCTTTTTCATTTACGAGTACATCGGATATTTCCCGCATATCTTCTCTACTTCCCCGCGGATGTAATCCGCGCTGTTTTCGTAGTCTTTTATCGCAAGGGCGATAAGATGACCGACCGTTCTGAAATCTTCTTCGCAGAGGCCGCGCGACGTGGCGGCGGGAGTGCCGACGCGAATGCCGCTTGTGATCAGCGGGCTCATCGGGTCGTTCGGGATGGCGTTTTTGTTCGCCGTCATGTGAAGCGCGTCGAGGCGGCGTTCGAGGTCCTTGCCCGTCACGCACGTGTCGGTAAGGTCAATGAGTATGAGGTGGTTGTCCGTGCCGCCCGAAACGAGTTTCAGTCCTTCGCTTTTAAGCGACGCGGCAAGCGCCTGCGCATTGTTTATTATTCTGTGCTGGTAATCTTTGAATGCGGGCGTGAGCGCCTCGCCGAAGCAGACGGCTTTCGCCGCGATAATGTGCATCAGCGGCCCGCCCTGCGTGCCCGGAAAGATCGCTTTGTCGATCTTCTTTGCGAGTTCCTCGCGGCACATGATCATGCCGCCGCGCGGTCCGCGGAGCGTCTTGTGCGTCGTCGTCGTGACGACGTCGGCATACGGAACGGGGGACGGATGAAGTCCCGCCGCGACGAGTCCCGCGATGTGCGCCATGTCGACCATGAAGTATGCGCCCACTTTTTTTGCGACGGTCGCAATGCGCTCAAAATCTATTATCCTCGGATACGCCGAAGCACCGGCGACGATGAGCTTCGGGCGATGTTCGAGCGCTTTCTTTTCAAGCTCGTCGTAGTCGAGATATCCGTCGGCATTCACGCCGTAGGAGATGAAGTTATAGTATTTGCCCGAAAGGTTGACAGGGCTGCCGTGAGTAAGGTGTCCGCCGTCGGAAAGGGACATTCCGAGCACCGTGTCACCGTGTTCAAGCAGAGCGAAATAAACGGCAAGGTTCGCCTGCGCACCGCTGTGCGGCTGGACGTTGACGTGCTCGGCGCCGAAAATCTTTTTCGCGCGGTCGATAGCGAGATCCTCGGCGACGTCGACGCACGAGCATCCGCCGTAGTATCTTCTGCCGGGGTAGCCCTCGGCGTATTTATTCGTCAAAATAGAGCCCATTGCGGCGAGCACCGCTTCTGACACGACGTTTTCCGACGCTATCAGTTCTATTCCGTTTTGCTGACGGCTGAGCTCCGCGTCTATCGCTTCGGCGACATCGGGGTCGAACGTGCGAAGAAATTCTATACTTTCTCTTACCATTTTTTTGCTCCTTTGCTATAATATATTTCCATTATATATTTTATCATATTTTTTTACATCTTTCAAGAGATTTCGGAAAACATCTTGAAAAGTCGGGGCGCAAATGATATAATTTATTATGAGTTAATATATTTCACACAAGCGACATTGAGGAAAACGATGCAAAGACAGGATAAAATACGGAATTTTTCGATAATCGCGCATATCGACCACGGCAAAAGCACGCTTGCCGACCGTCTGCTCGAAGCGACGAAAAGCGTCTCGAAGCGCGAGATGGAGGAACAGCTCCTCGACAACATGGACATCGAACGCGAGCGCGGCATAACGATCAAGGCGCGCGCCGTAACGCTGAAATACGAAGCGAGCGACGGCGAGACGTACGAGTTCAATCTGATCGACACGCCGGGACACGTCGACTTCAATTACGAGGTCTCGCGTTCGCTCGGCGCATGCGAGGGCGCGCTGCTCGTCGTAGACGCGACGCAGGGCATCGAGGCACAGACGCTGGCGAACACGTATCTCGCGCTTGAAAACGATCTTGAGATAATCCCCGTCGTCAACAAGATAGATCTTCCCTCGGCGGACATCGAGGGAGTGAGGAACGAAATAGAAGAGGTCATCGGTATTCCCGCCGAGGACTGTCCCGCCGTCTCAGCAAAGACGGGACTCAACATCGGCGACGTGCTCGAACGCATCGTCACCGATATTCCCGCGCCGAAAGGCGACGAGAACGCTCCGCTGAAATGTCTCATTTTCGACTCGTATTACGATTCGTACCGCGGCGTCGTCGTTTACATCCGCGTTGCCGACGGAAAGATCGGAACCGGTATGAAAGTACGGATGATGAACACCGGCGCGGAATTCGACGTCGTCGAGGTCGGGCATATGTCGCCGTTCGGGCTCGTCCCCGCGGACACGCTCTCGGCGGGCGAGGTCGGATATCTGACGGCGAGCATCAAGAACGTCGCGGATACGCGCGTCGGCGACACCGTTACCGACGCGGATAATCCGACGCAAAAGCCATTCTCCGGATTCAAGCAGGCGCAGCCGATGGTTTTCGCGGGAATTTATCCCGCCGACGGCGCGAAGTATCCCGATCTGCGCGACGCGCTCGAAAAGCTGCGCCTCAACGACGCGGCGCTGACGTTCGAGCCCGAAACGAGTATCGCGCTCGGCTTCGGCTTCCGCTGCGGGTTCCTCGGACTGCTGCACATGGAGATCATCGCCGAACGCCTTGAAAGAGAGTTCATGCTCGACCTCATTACGACGGCGCCGAGCGTTATATATCGTATCACATATAAAGACGGAACGGTGAAATTCATCGACAACCCGTCCGTGTTCCCGTCGCCCGACGAGATATCCGAGGCGGCTGAGCCGATCGTCAAGGCGAGCATCATCACGCCGTCCGATTACGTCGGAGGGATAATGGAGCTTTGCAAGGAGCGGCGCGGCATTTTCATCGACATGAAATATCTCGACAAGACGCGCGTCGAGCTTCACTACAAGCTCCCGCTAAACGAAATAATCTACGACTTCTTCGACGCGCTGAAATCGCGCTCGAAGGGGTACGCTTCGCTCGACTACGAGCTTTCGGGGTACGAAGAAAGCCGCCTTGTCAAGCTCGACATTCTCTTAAATCTCGAACCCGTTGACGCGCTTTCGTTCATCGTTCACGCCGACGCGGCGTATTCGCGCGGACGCAGAATAGCCGAGGCGCTGAAGGATAACATCCCGCGCCAGCTGTTCGAGGTGCCGATCCAGGCGGCGATCGGCGGCCGCGTCATCGCGCGCGAGACTGTCAAGGCGATGAGAAAAGACGTGCTCGCCAAGTGCTACGGCGGCGACATCACGAGAAAGAAAAAGCTGCTCGAAAAGCAAAAGGAAGGCAAGAAGCGCATGCGCAAGCTCGGCTCGATCGAAGTCCCGCCCGAGACGTTCATGGCGGTTCTCCGGCTTGACGAGGAAAAATGACAAGGAGGGCGAAATGAACCCGATCGGAGTTTACTTTCATATACCGTTCTGCGTGCACAAGTGCGCTTACTGCGACTTTTATTCGTTGGCGAGCTCGGCGACGTCGGGCTATGCCGAGGCGGTCGTTCGCCAGATAAAAGCACATAAAAACGATTTCAAGGGCAGATTCGTCGACACCGTCTACATTGGCGGAGGCACGCCGACTATCCTGCCGCCGGAGGATATCACGAAAATACTCGACGGGCTTCGCGCGTTCACAGACGTCGCAACGGACGCGGAGATCACCATCGAAGCAAATCCCGGCACGCTCGACGGAGCGCGCCTGTCGGCGTATCGCCGCGCCGGAGTGAACAGACTCAGTATAGGTCTACAAAGCGCCGACGACGAGGAGCTTTTCATGCTTTCGCGCATACACACGGCTGAAGATTTTGAAAACTCGTTTCTGCTCGCGCGTATGGAGGGGTTCGACAATATCAACATCGACATAATGTACGCGCTCCCGCATCAGACGATCGGAAAGCTGACAAAAACGCTTTCGTACGTCGCGGAGATGAATCCCGAACACGTCTCGTTTTACGGGCTGAAAATTGAAGAAAACACGCCGTTCGGGCGCTTCCCGAACATCGAACGGACGCTCCCCGACGAGGAGACTCAAGTCAGAATGTACATCAACTCGTGCAAATTTCTCGAATCGCGCGGCCTCGCGCAGTATGAGATCAGCAATTTCGCAAAGGCGGGCAAGGAGTGCCGTCACAATCTGAAATATTGGATGAGCAACGACTATATCGGCTTTGGTCCCGCTGCGCACTCGATGATCGGAGGGCGAATGTTCTCGTACAAAAGGGATTTTCTCGCCTATCTCGCTCATTCGGCGGAGGACGCGCCGATCGTCGACGAGGATTATACGATGACGCTCAAAGAGATGGCGGTGCAGTACGTCATGCTTGCGCTGCGCCTGACCAAAGGCGTTTCAAAAAGCGAATACGCGTCGAGGTTCGGCATGGACTTTGACAAAAAATATCTCGACAAGATAAAGCCGTTCATGCACAAGAAGCTGATCGTTGAAAACGAGGACGGGTATCATCTTTCACGCCGCGGGATGCTCATTTCAAATCTCATACTTTCTGAAATACTCGATTTTGACGAAAAATAACGCAATTAAATTATTGACAAAACTTGTTTTGTGTGATACAATGTTTTTTGCTCCGCAAAAGGAGCAATACGGAAGTGTATCGAAGAGGTCATAACGGCCCTGACTCGAAATCGGGTGGTGAAATCCTCACGGACTTTATTAGAACCCTTGAAAAAACGAGAAAAACAGAGAAAAACGGCGAAAAAACGAGATCGTATTTTCGCTTGTTCGAGAGTTCTAAGAGTAGTTCTAAAAATCACTTAAAAAAGTTATCTCGGATAATCCGAGTTAACCATATTTGGAGAGGTATCGAAGAGGTCATAACGGGGCTGACTCGAAATCAGTTTGCGGTTAATCGCCGCACATGGGTTCGAATCCCATCCTCTCCGCCAAAAAAATCCGAAAAGTCTGATGTGATCTGGCTTTTCGGTTTTTTTATTTTTTGGCACAATGTCCTTTTTAACCACAACACTTTTTGCCCGAGTTCTAAAAAAATTTAGTTTTTTGGACTATTGTTTAATGCCGTTTTCTTT
>JAFXWT010000128.1 GCA_017542695.1 Clostridia bacterium | reverse complement strand
TACCGCCTCCGAGAGAAGTTGTGAGGTCGAACGTTCCCGTGGGTTTATCGATAATGAAACCCCATGCCGAACAGAACGCTTATCCTTTTTAAGCGTTCGCGCGTCCCTTTGAGGACGTGAAGGCATCACACAGTCTGCCCGCCGTGGATCGGCAAAGCAGACGGCTGTCCGTGAGACAGCTATGTGTATGGTGGCGTCATTTGCCACCGTCGTACTCAACACGTTTAAGGGAAAATTGAATATGACCGGCTCTTTGATATGACGATGATCTTCTCTTCGAAATGATGAAGGATCATAGATTCGAGATGATATGACCTCTCTCTTCGAGATGACGTATGACTATCATTTTGAACGCGGAGCCGTTTCTATCCCCGCCGCAGGTAGGATAGAAACGGCTCTAAGGAAACATCCGAAAGAGCCGTCCCGCAAGGCATACAGAGAATGTGGGAAAAGATAATGGAAAAAATGATGTTAAAAATGCCCTTAACGCCATAGGACATTCTTATGCCTTGCGGCTATCTCTTTGATATGATATATGATATTCTATTCGATATGACTCCTTTTGAAATGACTGTCATTTTGAAATCATGTTTTGAGACGATTGTCTCAGATGGACGATAAGAATTTTGAAATGACCTTCGTTTCGAGATTATAACGGATTATCCCTTCGATATGACCGCGCAATTTTTTGCACGCCTGCGGCGTGTTCCGGCTGTCCACTGTTTGATACAAAAAAACAATCGGCAAACAATCTGTATCAAACATCGTACAGTCGGCTGAAAAGATTACTGCTATGTCGGATAGTCTGTTCGATATGACGAAGGACTTTCGTTTTGAAATGACAGGGCGTGTATGACTATCGTTTCTAAATGACACGCGGCTCCCGTGGACTGTGAATCAGTCCGCGGGAGCCAATTTTTTTGCCCTGAAATTTTCGTCCTGAAAGTCATTCCAATATTTCCATTAGCTTCCCTGTGAAAAGCACTGTTCCCCGCAACTCATTATACAGTTCGTCACGAGTTTCTTTTTTTCCGTTCTTGACCCACATCTCTAATGCAAATGGAATCATCCCGATTATGTTTTCTATAACAAAATCCTTACGCCGTTTCTTCATGTTGGCAATCATAAGGCAGGATATGATTTCATCAGTGTAGCACTTCAACGAGTTTCGAATCAAATCAAAATTATCGCTTTCAGCAAGCATTTTCGTCAAAGCGTTCTCTTCCATAAAGCAACCGATTATGCACAGTAAGAATGTCTTTGGCCATTTGCCCAAAAACATAACGGGATAATCAAATTCTTTCCGCACAGCACGGTCACAGAGATATTGAAGCACATCCTCTATTCTGTCAAAAAGACGGTAAAAAGTTGCACGGCTGACAGAAGACTTTTCAAGCAGGATGGGTATCGTTATTTCTGTGAACGAAAATTGTTTGGAACAAGATAGTAAGCCCTCTGCTATACGCTCTGCCGATGCGATCGCACGTTTGTCCTTTGAAATATGATACATAGTTTTCCTCCGCAACATTAAATCTGAGACTATTGTATCACATTTTCAGTTGTGAGACAAGTATCTCACAACTGAAAGTCTATATATTTGAGATAAACGTCTCATAACTAACGCTCTGATGACGAATCAAACTGTTTTCGTCACGAGAGCGTTTTTCTTTTCCGTATATTTTCATGGTGAAGATTCTGAACAAAAATAATGTTTTCTTGAAACTCGAAATAAAGTCTTTGCATATTGTAACCGTACGAAACGGAGATTTTGTTCACGAAATTGAGATTACTAAGATTTTGCCGCCCGATCGTATTGTTTTCTTGATTCGTTACAAAAAACACCCGTATGTTGTACGCACAGGACAAAAGTCCGAGTTTTAGAGAAAGGAGAAAGCTGTATGAGTAAAAAAAGAAATCTAACGCCCGAGGAACAAGAGCACAGAATTGAAAGCAATTTTAAGAATCTGATGGAGCAGGTCGATAAGATTTATAGAAACAACCGCGAAGGTTCCATTGATACACGCAAGACCTACTACAATGCCCAAAAACAATTCTGTAAATTTCTCGCGTCAGAGTTTCGTCTTGTCAACATCAAGAACGTGGAAGCAAGACACCTGTACGCATATGTCGATTATATGCAGGAGAGAGAATTTTCTGCCTCGTATATTTATACCTCGCTGTCGGGTATCCGTTTTTACCAAAGACATATTCCCGGTGCCAAGAAACTGCCGAGTAATAAAAAGCTTGATCTTGAACACAGACATCCCGGAATGTACAACCGTGCGTGGATGGATTCGGAGATAGAGAAGGCAATCAGTGTTGCGGAGAATATGATAGGCGATCAGGAAGATGTGGTTATTGCAATCAAACTCGGCTCACGGTTTGGACTTCGCGCAAATGAGATCGTCACCGTCAAAGTCTGTCATATCGAATATGCACTTGAAACGGGTCAGCTTCACGTTCCGAGAGGCAAAGGCAAACACAAGCGGGATATCCCCGTGGATATGCCGGGACAGCGGGAGTTGCTGTATGATTTGTATATTTACGCGAGGAAACGGAACAAGAACCCGGACGATTATCTACTTTGCGACGGGCACAAGCACAGCGTAATGAACGAAAAACGGCGCTTGAGAGATTGGTTCTACAATCACAAGAGCAAGTTTCAGGATCCTAATAGAGCAGACAAGGTCGAACCCGGCAAGAAGCCGCGCACGACGGAACGCCTCGGGCTTCATTCTCTTAGGCACACCTATACGCAGAATCATATGAAATTTTTACGTGAGCAAGGCAAGCTGTCCGAACACGGCGTCCGCAAGGAAGCATCCGAGTCGCTCGGTCATCATCGTGTATCAATCACAAAGATATACGAAGAGTAAGTCAGTGCTGCGGCACTCGCTTGT
>JAFXWT010000127.1 GCA_017542695.1 Clostridia bacterium | reverse complement strand
ATGAGCATACTGATTGCAACTAAGACCGATTTCATCCCAGAGCACGAGAACAACGGCATCACGACGGAAAAGCTTTTGAAAAAGAAGATACTCACGTTTAAGAACATAAGACCAAACCTCTTTTTTTACACGACGCCGTTTTCCGTTCACCAACTCGGTCACACGCTCCTTGCCAAGATAAACAGGAATATTAGAATAAGCAACCGGCGGGATCTTCGAAGTTTTTCCGAAAATGATCCAAAAAGGATTTTTACGGCGACGGTAAGCCTTAAGGCAGCGCTTATACGTTACGATCAGATCGTGAACATCGAGAAACGTCTTCCCAGCGCCAACCGTGCCGGTGCGACACTGCACAACATCACGGTTCGGACGCTTCCGATGGAACCACTGTATCAAAGTATACAAAAAAAGCGCCCCAGAAGCAATAAATAAAAAAATTCGAAAAAAACTCAAATACTCCGAAAGCATTGACAACACCTCTTTTCATGATATAATTAAAATACGGCAGGTCAGATTCGAACTGACAACAATCCCGTTTCGCGTCTATACGGATTTTATGACGAAGCTTTTCCATTAAGCTACTGCCGCATTTTTTAAGTAAAAGAAAGGAAATTAAAAAAATGGAATGGATAAATGCAGTAATTTTTTTTGCACAAATTTTTATGATAATCCTTTTATATCAAATATGGAAAACACTAACACAAATAAGAGACAAAATTAACGAGAAACAAAATCACCATAAAGTACCCATTGACGAGCAGCATAAACCGCACGAGAATAAGTAATATACTGATAAGTACCAAAAGAACTCACAGAATCAAAAGATGCATAACGATACTGACCTATTAAATTATCATTTATATCATACACAACAAACAAACCACCAGATCCGATCGAAACAGCAAAAGAGTAAGCGCCTTCAATAGATGATAAATGAATATTATCATGTCTAACAACAGGTAATTTATTCCAATTACGAACTATTATATAATCACGTGTAGCATCAAGAACATCTCCAGTAAAAGGTTCACTAAACAAAAAAATAACCTCATAACCTAAACCAAAAGCCGTATAAAAGAATTGAGATATAGGATAACAAAAATTGTCGATTGTCCTCAATGCTTTATCAATCATATCAAATGAGGTAGAAACATCCGAGAAACGATATGAATCCAACATAACATCAGATCCATCAAAAGAACCACCTGAAACAACTAATAAAGATTGAGATGATCCAAAAAACAAAGGATCAAGCAAACCAAATGTAACAAGAAATAGCACAAAGCAAAGAATAATTGCGATCCCGCGCGACAGTAAGCCGGTGGCATACTGTCGCTTTTCACGGGATCGCATTCTTTTTCTTTGAAATGAATCCCACTTTTCATGATCACGACGTTCCTTCAAACGACGACGATTAAATTCACGGTTTTTAAGATCAACAGTTTCATAATGAAGCTGTTCTTGAGCACGCCTCGACTTGAAATCATCAAATTTACTCATATCATCACCCCTTTATAACTTTAACAACAAAGAAAATCAGCAGCACGACAAGAACAGTCGTAGTAACTGAAAGCAGCGTTATACCACCGAAGCCGATTTGTGAGCTGATCGTGAGCCACGCCGTGAGCAAGCTTTCCATAAGTCCGGTAAACATTCCGCGGAGAGAATTACCGGCATCAACATAAATATCCGTTCCAGGAACAAACTGCCAACCTGCATACAGCGTTATATTACGAGAAAGCGTCGCGCCGGGAACAACAGGATCCTGCAGCTCTTCGTCTGTATACCAACCGAGGAAAGAGTATCCATACCGAGTGGAAACGGGAAGCTGCGACGGGATCGTCGTTTGACCGGAAAGAGCATAAACAGAAGATCCACCGTTTGACTCAAACGAAATTGTATACGTCGGCGAGACATAAACAAAACGACCGTATACAGTGAGATCAGACGTCAAAGTCGTCGTATCACCGACAGCACCAACCTTGTTTGTATAATTGCTATTATAGTACCATCCATCAAAACCGCTTTCGCCGGGAGTATAATCATATATTACTGTAGCGCTATCGCCGTAGTCGTATGT
>JAFXWT010000011.1 GCA_017542695.1 Clostridia bacterium | reverse complement strand
TTTTTTATGCTTTTCTTCCGGATATGATATCTTCAGCTATGCTCTTCGGCACTTCGGCGAAGTGACTCGGCTCCATTGAATAGAGTCCGCGTCCCTGCGTCTTTGAGCGGAGGTCAGTCGCATATCCGAACATATTCGAAAGCGGTATGGAAGCCGTGATCTGCGTTGCGCCGTTCTGCGGCTCCATAGACGAAATATTTCCGCGGCGGGAGTTGATATCTCCGATAACGTCGCCGAGGTAATCGTCGGGCGTAATTACGACGACCTTCATGATAGGTTCCGTCAGTATCGGCGAGGCTTTTCTCATGGCATTCTTGAAGGCCATCGAACCCGCAATCTTGAAAGCCATTTCAGACGAGTCAACCTCGTGATAAGAACCACCGGTTAGGGTAACTTTTACGTCCACTACGTTGTATCCGGCGAGAACGCCGGCCTGCATCGCGCCCTGGATACCTGCGTCTATCGCAGGAATGTATTCCTTGGGGACTTCACCTCCGACAACCTTACTCTCGAATTCGTATCCCTTGCCCGGCTCATTCGGCTCGATAGTGATCTTGACGTGACCGTACTGACCTTTACCGCCCGACTGGCGAGCATACTTGCAATCCTCGTCCGCAGATGTGGTTATCGTTTCTTTGTAGGAAACCTGCGGTTTGCCTACGTTTGCCTCGACCTTGAATTCACGGAGCAATCTGTCAACGATGATCTCAAGGTGAAGCTCGCCCATGCCGGCGATGATGGTCTGACCCGTTTCTTCGTCGGTATAGGTCTTGAATGTCGGGTCTTCCTCTGCGAGTTTTGACAGAGCAATACCCATTTTTTCCTGTCCTGCCTTTGTTTTCGGTTCGATAGCGACCTTGATGACAGGCTCGGGGAATTCCATCGACTCAAGGAGTATCGGGTGCTTTTCGTCGCAGAGCGTGTCGCCCGTCGTCGTATTCTTTGTTCCTACGATGGCGGCGATATCGCCCGCATAGCACTGATCAATATCCTTTCTTTCGTTTGCGTGCATCTGCAGGATCCTGCCGAAGCGTTCCTTGACCTTTTTCTCGGCGTTGAGTGCTGCGTCCCCTGCCTTGATAGAGCCGGAATATACGCGGAAGAAGCAGAGCTTTCCGACGTACGGGTCGGTCATGATCTTGAATGCGAGCGCGGCAAACGGCGCGTCGTCGCTGGACGGTCTTTCCTCTTCCTCATCCGTTTCGGGATTTGTTCCGCGGATGTGAGGAACGTCTGTCGGTGCGGGCATATAATCGACGATTGCGTCGAGTAGCTTCTGAACGCCTTTGTTTCTGTAAGACGTTCCGCATACGACGGGCACGACCTTGTTTGCGATCGTTTCCTTGCGGAGAGCTCTCTTGATCTCCTCCGTTGTGGGCTCTTCGCCCGCGCAGAATTTTTCAAACAGCTCTTCGTCCGATTCGGATACGGATTCGATAAGGTTTTGTCTGTATTCGTTAGCCAGATCGACCATATCCGCCGGTATCGGCTCGACTCTTACGTCCTTTCCGAGATCGTCGTAATAGACGTCGGCTTCCATATTCACAAGGTCGATTATTCCACGGAACGTGTCTTCCTTGCCTATGGGAAGCTGTATCGGAACGGGATTCGTTTTGAGGCGATCCTTCATCATTTTGATAACACGGAAGAAATCGGCACCGTTTATGTCCATTTTGTTGACATAAGCCATTCTCGGAACACCGTACTTGTCCGCCTGTCTCCAAACGGTTTCGGACTGCGGCTCAACGCCGCCTTTTGCACAGAAAACCGTTACCGATCCGTCGAGGACTCTCAGCGAGCGCTCGACCTCAACGGTAAAGTCAACGTGTCCCGGTGTGTCAATGATGTTTATCCTGTTTCCTTTCCAGAAACAAGTGGTAGCGGCGGAGGTGATCGTTATACCTCTCTCCTGCTCCTGCTCCATCCAGTCCATCGTGGCTGCGCCGTCATGGACTTCGCCGAGCTTGTGCGTCTTCCCCGTGTAGTAGAGTATTCTTTCGGTGGGTGTTGTTTTGCCGGCGTCGATGTGAGCCATGATACCAATGTTTCTTGTGTTTTCAAGACTATATTCTCTTGGCATAAATTAGCTCCTTATTAAACTTGATATTGCTTGACCTGATATTTCGCTTTAAGCAATCTCTCGGCAAAACTCAATATCTGTAATGAGCAAAAGCTCTGTTGGCTTCTGCCATTCTGTGTGTTTCTTCTTTTTTCTTGACAGCCGCGCCGGTGTTTGCGAGTGCATCCGTAATTTCACCTGCGAGTCGAGCCGCCATTGTTCTCTCACTGCGCTTTCTCGAAAAACCGATGAGCCAACGGAGACCCAGAGTTTGTCTTCTCTCCGGGCGTACCTCCATAGGAACCTGATAAGTCGAACCGCCTACACGGCGAGCTTTGACTTCAAGAACCGGCATGATGTTTTCAAGAGCTTCCGTGAAAGCTTCGAGCGCGTCCTTGCCCGTTTTCTGAGCAACGGTCTCAAAAGCGTCGTATACGATCTTCTGAGCAACGCCTTTTTTGCCGTCTTCCATTACGTTGTTAATAAGCTTTGTAACAAGCTTGGAATTATACATCGGATCGGGCAAAACGTCTCTTTTGGAAATTTGACCTCTTCTTGGCACTGTACTTCCCTCCTTCATAAATGATAATGAATTCTCAGGTACTCGAAAGTTTCCTCCCGTTGTGCGATTTTGGTTTACTTTGAAGTAACATTTTACTTATCAAAAAGAATCAAAAGCACATACGTTTAGTCTTTTTAAGTTAACCTATTCCGAAAATTACTTTCCGGTCTTCTTACCGCGCTTAGCGCCGTAAAGTGAACGTCCCTGTTTGCGGTTTGCAACACCCTGTGCGTCAAGCGTACCGCGGATGATGTGGTAACGAACGC
>JAFXWT010000126.1 GCA_017542695.1 Clostridia bacterium | reverse complement strand
GCATATTGGTTCTGCGCTCCGGTCATCGCGCTTATCTCGTTTGTATATCCGATGTACCTTTGCTCGATGCGCGCGTATTCGTACAGTTCTGCTATCATCGGCGACGTAACGCCCGAAAACAGTGACAAAATATCAGTCATTGCATTTACTGACAGCGACGCTTTCCCGCCCGAAAGGATCAAGATCAAGAGCGTAAAGGTGTTTGAGAACTACCATATCGAAAACGTCATTTACTTTGCGTCCAGCGTGTTCTCGAAGATAGGCGGCCCGCTCGCAACGGTGTTCAAACAGGCGACGCTCGACTCGATCAACTCCGACAATGTAGATATCAAAGAGATCACCGATCTCGGCATCGACGCATTTGTCGAGGGAAGACACATCGTCATCGGTCAGCCGTCGTACATGGAGAGCCAGTGCTTTGAGACGATGTACGAGGCGGGCGACGAGGAATACGAAGGTCAGACGAACAAGCGCGTACTTTATCTCGCCTGCGACGAAGTTGTCGTTGCGAAATTCTACATCCAGTATAACGTTTCTGCGGATTTCCTTTACATTGTCCGTCACCTTTGCCGCGAAGGTATCTGCGTGTCTGTCAGATCGTCCGATCCTTGCATCGACAACGATATCCTTTATAAGAACAAGATAGATCCATCCGAGATACCCGTCAGAATAATCAAGGGACAGGGAGTCAGCGAAAAGAAGGAAAGCATATCGACAAGCGTCGGCTCGATCGTTTCGACGGGATCGAGAAAAGGTCTTATCAAGACTCTTCTGCTTTGCGACAAGATAATGAACATCAGAAAGACTAACCTCATCGTCAAGATCGTTTCGATGATCATAGGCATGGTCGTAACGGGCATTCTTATGGCGTCCATGGTCGCGGGAGACAACACGGTTTCGTCTCTGATCCCCGCAGCATACCAGCTGTTCTGGATGCTTCCCATCCTCATCGTTTCAAAGATATATATCTGATAAAAGCAAACGCATTATCGGGGAGCGCGTGTCGCTCCCCGATTTTACAGTTTATTTACAAATCAATTCTCAAAAAGCGTTGATTTACGCTTATCTTCGCATTATAATAAACACATGTTGGTTATTTCGGAGGAACGTATGCTTAAATGGCTCGAAAATTTTTGGTATCATCATAAATGGGCGACGATAATAACGGTGTTCTTTCTCGTCGTGGCGGTGATATGCTTTGCCCAGCTTTTCGGCAGAAAAAATTACGACGCGTATTTTGAATTTATCGGAAACGGCGGCGCTATAACAAAAACGCAATACGAGGATATCGTTTCATCTCTCAAAGGATTTGTCGCCGATTCCGACGAAAACGGGGAAGTGTCGGTGCTTTTTTCGCGCGAAGCATTCGTTTCCGATGAAAGCGATCCTATAGCGGGAACGATAAACTCAAACGTAACGTCTTTCATGCAGTCGGCGCTGTATCAGGATTATTTTATTTTCTTCATTGATCCAAAACTCTACGAAAGCTATAAGGACAGCGGGATGTTCGTTTCGCTCGTCGGGCGCGTCGAAAACATTCCGGATGAGATGAAATACGACGAATGCGCGCTGAAACTCTCTGAAATGAAGATTTACGAGCTTCCGGGCATGAACGCAATGCCGGGCGATACGCTCGTCGTTCTGAAGACGGTGCCGTATTTCTCGTCGGGCAAAAAAGCGGAATTTATGCAAGAAATTCAGAATATTCACAAGGGGATAATCGAGAGATTTGTCGCATACGGCGTTTACGGAGCGGAAGAATAACTCAAAGCGGCGCAAAAAAATAAAAAAAGCGCAAAAAACGTGTTGACAAATCTCTGCCGTTGTGGTAATATATATGAGCGTTTTGAAATAAAGCTCCGATGCGGGTGTAGTTCAGTGG
>JAFXWT010000125.1 GCA_017542695.1 Clostridia bacterium | reverse complement strand
GATGGTGACGACGATGCACCGCATCGCGACGAAAGAAAAAACGCAGATCGGCGTTCTCAAGGCGCTCGGCTTCAAAAACCGGACGATCCTCCTTCACTATTCATTCTACGGGCTTTTCATCGGCGTTATCGGCTCGGCGCTCGGCGCCGTGCTCGGATATTTCGTCTGCAAGCTCGTCATGAGCGAAGACGGGATGATGGGAACGTATTTCGATATGCCCGACTGGAGCGCGGCGACGCCCGCGTTCTGCTATCCCGTGATCGTCGGTACGGTGCTGCTCCTTGCTCTGATCAGCTATCTTTCGGTGCGGGCTCAGCTGAGAGGGAACGCCGCCGACGCGCTCCGTCCCTACACGCCGAAAACAATGAAAAAGTCATTTCTTGAAAGGCTCCCGTTCTTCGGCAAATTGAATTTCGCGACGAAATGGAACGTCCGCGACCTTTCGCGTCACAAGAGCCGTTTCGGAATGACCCTCGTCGGTATCATCGGATGTATGATCCTTCTCGTCGGCGGGCTCGGGATGCGCGACACCATGGCGGGATTTCTCGATCTGCTCGACAACGGCGTCTCGCACTACGCGACGAAAGTGAATATCGTCGAGAATACCGACCGCGAGAGCGTAAAGCAGCTGATCGACGATCTCGACGGCGACTGGGAGAGCTATACGGGCATCAGCATCGGCGGATATACGGCGACTCTCGATATAGTTCACAACGACAAGGGCAGATTCGACGTCATCGACGAGGACAACGAGCCGATAGAGCTTGACGACGGCGGGGTATACCTCTGCCTGCGCCTTGCCGACAGAGCGAAGATCGGAGAGTATATAGAGTTTTCGCCGTACGGCGGCGAGGAGACGTACCGCGTGAAGGTCGTCGGTTACAACCGTTCGATAATGACGGAGAGCGTCACAATGACGGATACGCTCGCCGATGAGCTCGGAATAAAATACGGCGTTTCCGCCGTATATACCGACAAGGGCTCCGACGAGATCCCGCCGTCGGAGCTTATCTCCGGCAAGCAGGACAAGCGGCAGCTCATGGACAGCTTCGGCAGCTTCGTTCAGATAATGGACAGTATGGTCGTGATCCTCGTCATCGCCGCCGTGATCCTCGGCGTCGTCGTGCTTTATAACCTCGGCGTGATGAGTTACGTCGAGCGTTCGCGCGAGCTTGCGACGCTGAAGGTTCTCGGATTCAGAAGCCGCAAGATCGGCAGACTGCTGATCTCGCAGAACGTTTGGCTGACCGTGATCGGCGTCGCGCTCGGGCTTCCCGCGGGGCTCGGCACGCTCGAGTGGATGCTGTCCGCTCTCGCGTCCGAATACGAAATGAAGCTGATGCTCGGCCCGCTGACCTACACGGTCTCGATACTGCTGACGTTCGGCGTTTCGCTCTTCGTCGGCTGGATGGTCGCGCGGAAAAACAAAAAGATCGACATGGTCGAAGCGCTCAAAGCGGCGGAATGAGAGGTATATATGAATAAGATAACGGTAAAGATCGACGGCATGATGTGCGGTATGTGCGAGGTGCATATCTGCGACACGATAAGAAAAGCCGTCCCCGATGCGAAAAAGGTAAAGGCGTCAAGAAAGAAAGGTGAGGCGACCTTCCTGTTCGACGGCGACGTCGACACGGAAGTCTTGCAAAAGGCGATAACGGACACGGGGTATACTTTTATATCCGTATCGTCCGAGCAGCGCTGAACAACAAAAGAACACGGGCAGTTCTCACGAAACGCGGGAACTGCCCGTAATTTTTCACCGTTTTTTTCAAAACCTCTTGACAAGTCGGCTGACGATCGAAATAATGATATTTGTTAGTACAG
>JAFXWT010000124.1 GCA_017542695.1 Clostridia bacterium | reverse complement strand
CCGGCAAATGCGGAGAAAATCTTACCTGGACGCTTGACGGCAATACTCTGACGATCTCCGGCACGGGCGCAATGTACGACTATGAAAACAGCTTCGAGGACGCCGCTCTCAACGCTCCGTGGAGATCGATCGCTGACGCACAGATCAGAACCATAGTTGTCGACGAAGGCGTCACATACATCGGAAGCTACGCGTTCACTCAAATGGGGCTCGTCACGAGCGTTACCCTTCCCGACAGTCTTGAAGGGCTCGGTTACGGCGCTTTCTGGGGATGCTCCGCTCCTACTGCCGAATACGGCGGCGGACATTACCTCGGAAACGAAAATAATCCTTTTATCGCTCTCGTATATACGGATTACTACCTTACGACCTGCACCGTTCACCCCGACACAAAGATAATCGGGTCTCACGCCTTTGAGGCGCAGGAACAGCTGACGGAGGTCTCGATCCCTGCCGCGGTCAAGCTGATAGGTTACGGCGCGTTCTCGGAATGCGATGCGCTCACCGACGTATATTATAATAACACGGAAGCGTACTGGAACGATAATGTAACGATAGAAGGCAACAACGACGCTCTGACAGGCGCTGCATTCCATTTCTCCTTAACGCCCGCGACAGTAAAGGTCTTATGCGACGGAGTTGAGCTATGCGAAGCCGAGCCCGGCACTGTCGTTCGCCTGCCCGTACCCGAAACGATCATAGAGAACGGCGGCGTCAGACGCTTCTACACCTGGGGCGTCGGCGGCAAGATTTGCGATGACGTTCAGATCGGCGCATTCGACGCGAACAACGAGACGCCCAACCACAGAACTTACACGCTCAAAATAGGCGACAGTTGGTGGACGCAGGTCGGCGAGAGGAAGATCGAACTGACCCCGATATACTTCTTCGTCGGCGACGTCACGGGCGACGGACTCGTCACGGTCTCGGACCTCGCGTCGATGAAGTCAATGATCGCCGGCGCGGGAGAGTACAGCGGTATGGCGATAGAGTCTGCGGACGTATACTTCGACGGACTCTCCGCCCTCTCCGATATCTCCTATATGAAATCAATGCTCGCCGGCAGCTATACGCCGGCTGGCTGATAAAACAGATTATTAAGAAAGGCGGAATTCACTTATGAAACGCATAAGAGTATTATCTCTGATCTTTGCGCTGATACTGTCGATGCAGGCTGTTTCCGCTTTTGCAAAAGAACCCGAAGAGCAAAAGATGGAGCCGGACGTTCCCTATACCGTCAACGCCGGGGAAGAGGTAAAGTTCCTCTTGCAGCCGGAGGAGAACGGCGATTACGTCATCGGCTGTATAGACGCGACGGAGGGCGTTGAGCCTGCCGCAACGGTCTTTTGCGAAGAGGAAAACATCCTCTACAAGACGGAGTTTGGACGAAAGATCGTTCATCTGACGCGCGGCAGGGTCTATACCGTGACGGCGTACGCCGGGAAGCCCGCCGGAGGCGGCAGCTTCACCTTAATGATAAAGATGGCAGTTAAGGCGGACAGGATCTGTCTGCTCCCGACGGAAACGGACGTGACCGTCGGAGAAAAGACGACCGTCGCCGCGCTCTTCGACCCGTGGTACGGCGCGCCGGAGCGGATCATATTCGAAGCAGATAACGAATGCGCGAAGGTATACCGGACAGATTTCTATAACGTCGCCGACGTCCTGTTCGCAAAGGCGGGAAAGGTCACGGTCCGCGCGTACTGCGACAGCGGACTTTCGACGTCCGTCACGTTCGGCGTGTCCGCAGCCCCCGTCCTCGTCAAGTGCGGGGAAGATGAGCTCGGCGAATTCACGCCGGGCGATGAGATAACTCTCCCCGTTCCCGGGACGTCAGTCAAGGACGGCGCGGTAAGACGCTTCTTCACCTGGAGCGGCGCGAAAGTCAAACGCAGCGCGTACGATCCTGACTCGGGAACCCCGAACGGCAGAACGTATACGCTGACCGTACCCGACGGCGACGTCGAACTGACGCCCGTATACGTCTGGGTCGGGGATATCTCCGGCGACGAGCTCGTGACCGTCGCGGACGTTGCGGAAATGAAAAATCTACTCTCGTCGGCGCTCTGCGACGAGCGCGGATACGAGGCGTCCGATATCAATTCCGACGGCTTGTCGACGATCCACGACCTCGCGGTTTTCAAAGCCATGCTCGCGGGGAACTATACTCCGGAAAGATAATAGTCGGTGATAATATGAAGCCTTTGAAAGAAAAGATCAGTATAACGATAGACGGAGACATCCTTGAGCAGGCGAAACGCGAAGCCGAGGATCAGGACAGATCGTTGTCGCAGTTTATCAATATTATTCTGAAAGAGTATTTCAGAAAGACAGAAGAGAAAAAGAAATAACGAAAGCTCCCGAAATCGAATCAATTTCGGGAGCTCTTTTCGGTTTTCTTTGCGAGGCTTTCTTTTTCAAAAGAAAGCCGATATTTATAGTCTTATCTCCACCGTGTGACGGGCGCCGTCGGCGGGAAGAGGGATCACCGCGCCGCAGGGAGCGCCGTCGAGGATGTAGGAGGTTTCATCTGACGTTCTGACGAAGCCCTCGCTCTTGAAGACCTTGACGTCGAGAGTGCAGTCGGTGCGGCGGATAGTGAAGGATATATCCTTCATCGCCTCGGGCAGAACGGGGCTGAACGAAACGGTCCTGTCTCCGTACTTGATGCCGAGGAACTCAAAGACTGTCAGCGCGAGCCAGCTTGCGGTGCCGGAGAGCATCGGGCCGATCGACTCGAGCGTCTCGCTGTTGTTGTACTGCGTGCAGAAGCGCGGGTTGCCCTTGAGGACAAACGGATCCTGCATCGTTCTGTACGGAAGCGTACGGCTGAT
>JAFXWT010000123.1 GCA_017542695.1 Clostridia bacterium | reverse complement strand
TATTATCATGTTCAAAAAGGGTGCTTCGCTCACCCTTTTTCCGACACGCTCGTTAAAAAACAGAGCCCGCGGAAGATATAATATACAATAAGGTCGCCGATCAGCGCATAATAAACCGCCGTCCCGATATTTACCGCCGTTCCGGTGAAAATAAGCGATGCGAGCGCAACGGCGTGCGGAAGAATAAACTGATACCCCGTCACCGCGGCAAAAAAACGCAGAAAAACGCGGCTTCTTTTGCCGCGACCGACGCTGTACGCAAGCGAGCCGGCGTTTAAGAACATCTCAAATCCGACGCGCAGCGCCGCCGCCGAATATAAAACGAGAAGCACGAGCGCGAGCACATCGAAAAACGTCTTATCCGGTGCTTTTATCTTCTCAATGAACAGATAAACGTTGTAAATCACCGTCATGATCGTGAACGCCACGATGAGAATATGCGAGATTATCGACAAAATTCTTCTCATTTTTCATTACTCCGCTCCGTCATCATTTTGACTGCCGCGCGATAGAGATCGTCACGGCATGTTTTTTTTATTTCGTCGAGAGTCGCGCCGTCCGGCGCCGACACGTAAATTTTATTTACCCCGAGACAAAGCATCTTTTCGGCACCGTCGCCCGCTTTTCCGACAAGCGCGTAAACGGGCACTCCGACCGCGTGAGCGCGTTTTGCCACACCCGAGATCGCCTTGCCGTAAGCCGATTGCGCGTCCATTTGCCCCTCCCCCGTTATCACGAGCGACGCGCTGACGAGCGCCTTGTCGAATCCCGCCGCGTCGAGCACCGCGTCAATACCCGGAATCGGCGTCGCGCCGAGAAAAGCGACGGCTCCGCCGCCCATTCCGCCTGCCGCGCCCGCTCCGTCAAGCGAGGATATATCAACGCCGACGTCTCGGCGTATCACATCGGACAGATGTTTTAATCCCTCGTCAAGCATTTCAGTTTCGCCGTCCGTCGCGCCTTTTTGCCGCGCGTAAACGCGCGCCGCGCCGTCCGGTCCGTAAAGTCGGTTTTTCACGTCGCAGAGCACATTTATCTCCACTCCCGCGAGAAGCTCGCGCGTGATCGAAACGTCGATCATGTCGATATCCGAAAGCGTCCGCCCCGTCGGGACGAACGTTTCGCCGCCGCGGTAAAACTTCACGCCGAGGGCGGCCGCCATGCCGCACCCGCCGTCATTTGTCGCAACGCCGCCAAGGCAAAGGAGTATCTTTTTTGCACCGCGGCGCACCGCGTCGAGTATCTGCTCGCCGACGCCGTACGTCGTCGCTCCCGAAGCGGACGGTTTACCGTGCGCAAGCGTCAGCCCCGCGCACGTTGCCGCTTCAACGACAGCCGTGCCGTCGGGCAAAACCACGTAAAAAGAATTTACCTTGTCAAAAAACGGGCCTGCCGCCTCAATTTTTATTGCCTCGCCTCCGCAAAACGAAAGAAAGCACTCGGCGCTCCCTTCGCCGCCGTCGGCGATCGGTATCGGTATTATTTTTGCGTCAGGCAGAATGTCCCGAACAGCTTTCCCGACGATGGCGCACACCTCGCGCGACGTCATCGTGCCCTTGAAGCTGTCAGGAGCTATGATTATCTTTTCCATAAAATCGCCTTTATCAAAAACGCACCGCAAGGGTGCGTTTTATTATTTTACCATGTATTTCGATTTTGTGACGCTGTATGGCGTCGCCAGCGCGTCAGCAACAGAGGCCTTTATCACAGGCGCGGCGTCCTTCATATACGAAAGCCCGGCGGGATACCACGAAACGCTTTCGGGCGAAACGCCGAGCAAAGCGCACGCCCACGTGAGCGCGGCGGTGTAATACCCGTACCCCGCGCCGAGATGGAACCCGTCGTCCGGATCGTTCAGATTGTCTCCGACATACGACGACCTGACATTCTGTATCGCAGTTCCGCACGGAATGAGCCCGTCGATATGCGGCGTTTTCATCACGGTCCCTTTCGTGACCTGCGCTATCGCGTTATACATCTGCATTTGATCCGAGTTGTATCTTTCCGGATTTACTCCCTTTCTGTATGACCACGTCATGTGCCAATATATTTTCGCGTCAGGGTTGGTTTTGTTTTTATATATGTAGTTGACGACATTCGAAAGATTTGAAAACGTCGTCGCGTCGCCGCAGTGATTACCTTTTTGCTGGATCGTTATGAAATCCCAGTCGTATTTAGCAAGCGCTTCCTGCGCGCTCATCGGGTGACCGACTCTCACGCCTTTTATATTCGTTTCATAGAAAGTATACGCCTTGTCTTTGGATTTGATGTTATCCCAATGCATATCGACGGAACAGCTTCCGATGTAGAGATTCCCGAGCACGACTGTTTCAAATCCCATATCGCGCAGCACATACGGCAAATTAATAAAAGCGTCGTTGCTGAAACTGTTTCCGAAAGCAAGGATCTTTATCGTTCTCGTCGCGGGTATCGCTTCAGTGAACAACTCGCCGCATTTTTTGCAAGTCGATATCCGTTCGCCGTCCGTCAGCATGCCTGCGGGAGTGACGACCGTATATTCAAGATCGTGCTCGCAAACATACTCGGTCGTTTCCGTAGTCTCTTCGACGCTTGTCACGGTCGCTGTCGACGGCTCGGTCGTCACGACTTCGGCAGACGTTTGGGTGGCATTCCCGACCGTCGAAATATCGGAATAATATTCGGTGTCGGTCGGATCTGTCGTCACCGCACACGAAATCAGCAAAAGAGCGAATACGGCGGCGAGGATCAAAGAAATAAACTTTTTCATCATAAACTGTCGAGGAATCTGAACGCGTCGTCGATCCAACGCTGAACGTACGTAAAGTCCGCCTTCACGCCGACTGTCTCGTTTGCGAGCGAGAGCCCGTGCCAACCGTCGGGATATATTCGCATCTCAAACGGGATCTTGTTGTCCGCAAGTTCTTTTGCGAGCAGAAGCGAGTTCTGCACTGGTACAGTCGTATCAGGCACGGTGTGCCAGAGGAACATCGGCACGGTGCGCTCGTCGACGTTCTTTTCGATCGAGATGTCGTCGAGCACGGCGGGGTCGGCGTTCTCCGAATGCTCCATACCGAGCAGATTGTCGATCGAGCCGCGGTGCGCGTATTTGCCGCCCGTGATAACTGCGTAGCACAGCACCGCGCCGCGGACTTTGTTATAGCCGTACGGCATATCTATCTCGTCATAGACGCATTTTCTGTGCCACATCGTGCCGAGCATCCCCGCGAGGTGTCCGCCAGCGGAAAAGCCGATCGTGAACACGAAATCGGGATCGATGCAGAATTTTTCGGCGTTATCCTTGATAATTTTGACGGCGCGGCTCGCGTCGATGAGCGGGTTCGGATATTTCGCGTGTGACGCGACGGAATAGTAAAGCACAAATGCGTTATACCCGCGCGTAAGGAACGCCAGCGCCATCGGCTCGCCCTCACGGTCGGAGCAGTATCTGTATGCGCCGCCGGGGATAATGAGTATCGCCTTGCGCTTTTCGTTGAACGGCAATTCTTTCGACTTGCCGGCGCAGTAGCAGACGAGTCTCACGTTCGGGTCGTCCTCGCGCAGATTTATTATTTCGGGT
>JAFXWT010000122.1 GCA_017542695.1 Clostridia bacterium | reverse complement strand
TTACGGGTCCGGAGCGCTGCTCATAACTGTCGCCTCCGACGTCATACCGCTTGGCGAAATGTCGTACGGAACCGCCTTCGCCGTCTCGTTCGTGCTCTGCGGAGCGGTCGAATACCTCACGAGCTTCGTGCTTGAAAAACGCTTCCACGCGAGATGGTGGGACTACAGCACAAAGCCTATGAACCTT
The DNA here is from genome assembly GCA_017542695.1 of Clostridia bacterium. The sequence continues at coordinate 2,811 of JAFXWT010000122.1, read as the reverse complement.
CACGGCAGGGTCTGGATCGGGAATCTCGTGCTGTTCGGGCTCGGCGGCGTCGTCATAGTGAAGCTCGCTAATCCTCTCCTTTTCAGATTGTTCGAAAACATCGGATTCCCGGCAAGAGCGGTCGCGGCGGGAGTTCTCACGGCCCTGATCGCTGCGGACTACGTTGTCTCTCACTTCGTTCTGAAACTCGTCAAAACGGGAGTTGAAAACAGCCGCGCCGACAGCACCAAGCAGATCAACCGAGAGATCAAAGCGCTTCTCAGCGACAGATCTATATTTGCGAAAAGATTTGCCGAAGCATATCCTGACGTAATTTACAGAACCGAGAGGATCGCCGCCCGAGTGGAGCGTATCAGAAACGAGACTGAACGGGTGAGACGTGAAGTGGAGGAAAAGATCGACCGGATCGGTACTCAGATAGATCAGAAAAAGGCTGAGATAGCGGAAAGCATGGAAACGTCCGGCTCGATCAGAAGCAGAATACTTGAAAAGCAGAGCGACCTAATAGATATCCTTTACGATGAGAACGAAGCGTCTGACGACGCAAGAAAGCTGAAAAAGGAAATCGACCATGAAACAGAAAAGCTTAACCGCAGGCGGCTGCAGAGAGGCAGACCGTCCGGCGATACGGATAAAGACTGAGACGGGAGAATTACAATATGTTTTACTTTCTTTTGCCTACGCTTGTAACCTATGATTTCATACTTGTCATCGCGGCAGTCGTGCCGGCGATATTCCTGATGATCAAAGCCTATCGCTCAGACAGGCTTGAAAAGGAATCGCCGCGTTTGCTTTGGAATTTGGTGAAGGCAGGCATCTTTTCGTCGCTGATCGCGCTCGTAGCAGAGCGGATTCTTGGTACCTTGCTCAATCTTGCTGTGCCGCAAAACAGTAATGCTTACAACCTGATCCTGTACTTCGGCATAGTCGCGTTTGCAGAGGAAGGCGCGAAGTATTTCATGCTTAGACGCCACACATGGAATACCCCGGAATTCAACTGCCGGTACGACGGCGTCGTTTACGCCGTGTTCGTTTCGCTTGGGTTTGCGCTTTGGGAAAATATCAGCTACGTGATGTCCTACGGCTTCACGACCGCGATCGTCCGCGCGCTGACGGCTATTCCCGGACACGCCTGCTTCGGGGTGTTCATGGGCGTCTTTTACGGTATTGCAAAAAGATATGATTACGCGAACACACAGGGCAGAATGAAGTTTTTCAATATTCTTTCGATTGTTGTTCCCGCGCTTCTTCACGGGGCGTATTATTATATAGCCAGCGCCGACACAAGTACGTGGTACTTTGTCGGATTTGTCGCAGTACTGTTTGTCATATCCTATCTGCTGGTCGGAAAGATGTCGAAAAAAGATCAGTATATTTGAAAAACGGGAAGGGAAAGATCAATGAACATTAAGGAAATTGCCAATATAGAAAAATCTTTTTTTGATATTGATGAAACAACGAAGGTTGCACGAATTACTCTTGAATTTCAATGTCCTGATGATATATTCGATCAGAGCTACGCTACAAAAACGCCGGTTCTGAGCGACGACTTTTCCGAATGGATCAAAAGCGCGTTTGACCTCGTCTCCCCCAAATACAAGATCGATCTTACTGTCCGGTTCCATGATATGGGTGAATATACGGAAGAAGAGCTTTCCGGAATCTTCAGAAAGAATATTGACCTTGAATTCAAAAGCAAATTTGTCGCCAACCGGAAGAAAAATCATATCGCTTTCAGCCTGATTGGCGTGGGCGTTGCGCTCTTTCTTGCCATGATGCTGATAAGCCGTCTGTGGGATACCGAATCGGTGTGGAAGGATATTTTCGTCTATATCAGCGATATAGCCACCACCGTTACCTTCTGGGAGGCGATGACCATCCTTGTGGTGGAACAAAAGGAAAAGCGGGCGTATCTCAGAAATCTGAGAAACAGGTTTTCAGCTATCCGTTTTGTGAAAAGTGAGGAAACGGCATGAGCGGCGGGAAATACGACGACATAATAAATCTCCCCCACCATGTTTCGGAGAGGCATCCGCAGCTGAGCAAAGCGAGCTATGCGGCGCAGTTCAGTCCGTTTGCGGCATTGACCGGATATGACGGGATCGTTTCCGAAGCGGCACGCGTGACGGATGAGCGTGTTGAGCTGGGCGAAACGGATATGGAGATACTGAGCGCAAAGCTACAAATTACACTTGAACGAGAAAAAGAACACCCACAAGTGGTGGTTACCTACTTTAAGCCTGATGAAAAGAAATCGGGCGGCGCCTATCTGCAAAAGACGGCTGAGATCAAGCGAGTTGACGACGTCGAGCGTCTGATCTATTTTACGGACGGAACCAAACTGCCCATAGACGACGTGGTAAACCTTGAGGGCGAGATTTTTGATATTCTGGAGAGAGAACAAAATGACGGTTGACAGGCAGAACGAATTTGAAATAAAATCAGCGGCGGAGAAGAAACGCGAGATGCTTAAAAATCAACTGAACCTGCTTGAGGCGTTTCATGAGCGCAACGCTATCACAAAGGAAGATTATGATAAAGGCGTCGCCGCATTAAAGAAGGAATTGGAGGAATTGAAAGACGAATGAGCAACGCCATATACAGAATCGATATCAATAGTTGTGAGGACGCGCTTGGCGTTATCCACGCTTTTATGACAGACCGTGCACTGATGCTCATGTACGGTAAGGAAGCAAGCAACCGAAAACAAGAGATAGACCGCCAGCACTACACTATTCCGAACCAAAGACCAAAAGATAAGCATTGTGGGAAAATCTAAACTTTTGGATTTTCCTACAATGCCAACTACGG
>JAFXWT010000121.1 GCA_017542695.1 Clostridia bacterium | reverse complement strand
GTTTGTGTGCCGGAGTAAATTGTTTTTACCTCTTTTTCTGCCATAATATTTCTCCTTGTTATTTGTTTTTCGGGCGAACCGCTTCGCCGACGTGTACGATTTTATTATAAACGATGGGCTTTGCTTTGTCAATGATAAAATGAAAGTTCTGCGGAAAAGTTGTTTCAAGTGTTATTGACACAAAACACGTCGCTGAAAAGGGAATATCCGACGTATTTTTCAAATTCGGGACAGTCTTTTCTGTAATACACGTTCCAATAACTTTCCATTCGCTTGTATGCACGTGCCAAAATGATCCGATTGTTTTGGCAAAACGCAGCAATATCGTCATTGTTTCGCTTTTTCAATCCGTCATATATTGCCTTGATTATTTCAACGGAGTATTCTGATGACAGCCGTATCAAATACGGAAAACAAAACTCTGGAATATCGGAATTCAAGATGCTCAATGCGTGTTTTTCCCTTATGTGTCCGTCGTTGCTTCTCGTGAAAACACAATCGTAAATCAGTTTTTCGGTGATGTCGGTCAGACGGTCGTAAACCGGACTGCTGTCGTTCAGATAAATTCTGTAAGGGAATCGGATTTTTTCACCGTTTGAGAGCACGTATAATTCGTACTCCGAATTGTAGTTGTCGCAAAAAGGGGGCAAAAAAACGCCTGCTGCGTTTTCGTTTATCAATTCGAGAATCTTATCGGCTTGTTTCAAGATATATTTCGGAAAACCATTCTCAAACATAAAACCACCTCCATTTTTTTATAGTATAACATAAAGAAAAAGCAATTTCAAGTGACAAAGCGAAAAATATTTTCGCTTGCTTGAACCGCACGGCATCGCATTCAAAATGAAAAAGTCAGGCGATGCCTGACTTTTTCGTTTGGTTGCGGAGATGGGATTTGAACCACATGACCTCCGGGTTATGAGCCCGACGAGCTACCGGACTGCTCTACTCCGCGATATATAATTTGGTGCCGGAGACCGGGATCGAACCGGCACGGGATTTGAGTCCCACGGGATTTTAAGTCCCGGGCGTCTACCAGTTTCGCCACTCCGGCGTTTTCCGGTGCAAAAAATATAATATCACAATGCCTTTGTTTTGTCAATACTTTTTGAAAATAATTTTTCGACGCTTGCAAAGCCGCTTTGCGTGTGGTATACTGTAAAAAAACGAAAAGGGTATCGCTATGTCCACATATTACATTGACGCGCTGATCGGATCGGCGGAAAACGACGGGCTTTCCGAGCAGACGCCGCTTGACACACATGAAAACTTGAAGCTTTGCGCAGGTGACACCGTGCTTTTCCGTCGCGGAACTGAATACCGCCGCGGGATACACCACACAGGGCTCGACGGCGCTTCCGTCACATTCGGCGCTTACGGAAACGGCGACGCGCCGAAATTTTTCGGCTCGATAAACCGCTCAGCGCCTTATCTTTGGCAGACGACCGACCGCGAAAACGTGTGGAAGCTCGCAATCCCGCTCCGTGACGAGCCGTGCAACGTCGTTTTCGATTTCGGCGACCGATGCGGCATGCTCGCATGGACGCTTGACGGCTTAAATTCACAAGGGAAATGGTACAGCGACGCGATAGGCAAGCGTGTGGCGGGAATCCCGCTTGACAGCGCCGATTTTTACATCTATTCGACAGAAAATCCGGGTAAATATTACAGCGATATCGAGATCGCTCTCTACGGCGAGAGGATGATGCTCTCAGCTGATAAAAACACCGTTTTTGAGGGACTGTGCGTCAGTTGCGCGGGCGTTCACGGATTTGCCGCGACAAGACCGGAAAACGTTGTTATCAGGGACTGCCGCTTTGAGTTCATCGGAGGGTGCGTGTGGGATCTTGAACGCAAAATACGCTTCGGCAACGGCGCGGAATGCTGGGACGGCGGCAGGAATGTTACCGTTGAGGATTGCGTGTTTTACAACATTTTCGATTCGTGCTTCACGACGCAGGGGAGCGAAAAAATGGGCATCCACGAGAATATTCGGTGCGCGGGCAACACGATGACAAAATACGGGATGGCGGCGTTCGAGCTGCGCGACAAGATAGGAAAGAACGTCGTGTTCGAGCTCAACGTCTGCGAGGGCGCGGGGCACGGCTTTGCGCTGAACGGCGAACCGCTGCCGCGATATTCCGAGATTTATCCCGAGCCGATGGGACACCATATTTTTATATGGCGCGGCAAGGCGACGGACGGCGGGCACGTCGAAGTGCGGCGCAACGTCTTTCGCGGGCGACCGACGGGCGAGCGAGTTTACATCCGTGCCGACAGCGCCGACGCGGCGCGACAGGTGAAAATCGAAAATAATGAGGTGCAGTGATTTTCGGGCGGTCTTTTGACCGCTCGTTTTTCTTGCTCACGCCGGGGTCGGAGACACCACATCTTGTATGCCGAATTCTGTTGGTTTTTCAGACGGATTTTTTATTTTTCGGCAAAAAACAAAATAAAAATGTTGTATTTTGTTGTTTTGGGTTTATTTATGCAAAGTTTTTATCAAAAACATATTGACAAAAAACAACATTCGTGATATTATCAAACCAGAATATTTTGAGGAGGAATACATTTTGAAAAAATACTATTCCGAAAAGCAGCCGAAGAGTGAAAGAATAACGCGGCTTGTGGAAAATCTCTACAAAAAGATGCCCGAGATCGAAGCCGACCGCGGCGTTCTCATTACCGAATCATATAAAGAAACGGAGGGCGAGCCGATCATTACGCGGCGCGCCAAAGCGTTTGCACACATCCTCGACAACATTCCGATAACGATACGCGACGAGGAGCTTATCGTCGGCTCGGCGACAAAAGCGCCGCGCGGATGTCAGGTGTTCCCGGAGTATTCGTACGAATGGCTCGAAGCGGAGTTCGATACGGTCGAGACGAGAATCGCCGACCCGTTCTACATATCGGAAGACACGAAGAAAACACTCCACGAAGTATATAAATATTGGAAGGGCAAGACGGTTTGCGAGCTTGCAACGTCATACATGGATCCGAACGCGCTGGCGTCGTTCGGTCACGATATGTTCACGCAGGGCAACTACTATTTCAACGGCATCGGACACGTGACGGTCAACTACCCGAAAGTTCTCCG
>JAFXWT010000120.1 GCA_017542695.1 Clostridia bacterium | reverse complement strand
GTGCGAACCCCGACTGCAAGACGAAATTCAAGCCGAAAAACGGCGAGACGCTCTGCGAAACGTGCAGAAAGAAACCCCAAAGTTTTATTTTCTGATTCCGTCAGGAAAAGAAAAATCCATATTTTTATAAAAAGGAGAAAATCAAATGGCGGACGAAAAGAAAAATAAAGACGAAAAGAAACTGACAAGCGAAGAGATCACAGACGAGCAGGCAAACGAGGCGGCAGGGGGCGGCGGAAGAGGAGGCGTATATCAGTGTTGCGCCTGCAAGCATACTTATTATGGTTCCCCTTTTCGTGTCGAAGGCAGGAGCTACTGCGCGAACTGCGTTCCGAAAGTCACAATACTTTGAAACATTATTGTCATACGATATAACCGAGTTATCAAATTTCAAAGGAGAAAAAAGAAGATGGCGGACGAAAAGAAACGTACAAACGAAGAACTGACCGACGAACAGCTAAACGAGGCGGCGGGCGGATACGTGCGCCCGACGGTCAGCAGGCCGATCGAATGGGACGATTGTTACCTGTGTCAACAAAGAAAAAATGTTGATGATATGATGTATACTGTGATCAAAGGCGAGAGGCGCCACGTTTGCTGCAAATGCATGGGAGTACGGTAACCGACACCCGCTTTTGCCCCGGCGAATCCTCATGGATGCGCGCGGTCTGATACAAAAAATGAAATGTAAAATCCAAATTTATAAACAAAGGAGAAAAACAAAATGTCAGACGAAAAGAAAATCAAAAACGAAGAACTGACAGACGAACAGGCAAACGCGGCGGCGGGCGGATCCGGATTCAATGTGTATCAGTGTCAAGGCGGCTGCGGCAGGAAGTACAGCGGCAGAGTACCGTTCTATGTGAACAACAGGCCCTATTGCGTGAACTGCTACGCGAAATATCAACAGTCACAAAATGACTTCGGTGGAAGACCGGACCCCTATGGAAGACCGTAATATGTTTGATTTGACTCATCGAACTTTCTGAAGGAGAAAAGCAAGATGGCAAACGAAAAGAAGATCAAAAAAAACGAACTCAACGACAGCGAGCTCGATAAAGTCGCCGGCGGAAAAGTGGGATTTTACATAGTAGAGGGCGGCAGATGTCCTTTGTGCGGAACTTACTGTTTTTATGACGATGAAATGACGTATGCTGATATCGACGGTATTATGCAAAAGGTCTGCACAACTTGCGCCGGCGGTCAGAAGAAGGGCTGAAACTTAAACGAAAGGAAAAAAACAAGATGACTATTACAAAAATTCAAGAAGCGGATAAACTCACCGTCGCGCTCGAAGGGCGCCTCGACACCACGACCTCGCCGCAGCTCGAAGGCGAACTGCGTACGAGCGTGAACGGCGTCACCGAGCTTGTGATCGATCTTCAAAACCTTGATTACATATCGTCTGCGGGGCTTCGCGTGCTTCTCGCGGCTCAGAAGGTGATGAACAGACAGGGCGGGATGAAGGTCACAAACGTCAAGCCGGAGATCATGGAGATCTTTGAGGTCACCGGTTTCGTCGATATTCTCAACATTGAAAACTAAATGAAAAGGAAAGGATTTGATACCATGGAAGAAAAGAAATTCAACAAAATACTGGAGAAAGTTCTGGAGGGACTTACCGACGAACAGAAGGCGAAGGCCGCGGAATGCAAGGACGCCGGCGAGCTGTGCGAGCTTCTGGAAAAAATGGGAGTGGCTCTGCCCGACGAGCTGCTTGACGATGCGGCGGGAGGCTTTGTCTGGACGAACCCGGGCCTCGTGATCGGCGGGTCGGATCAGAACGACGGTCAGGCACCGGGAAACCCGGATCCGTTCACTCCGTCGAAGCCCAAAAGGATCTTTTAAAAAACTGAATGACCGGTGACCCGATCGCTCTTTGCGTTCAAGACGGTCACTTTCAACGGGCGGGATTTTTCAAACTCCGCCCGATCCGTATTATGAATAAAGGACAATACTGCTATGAAGAACTTTAAAACCCGTCTGACTTCATTTCTTTTGACGCTTGTGATGCTCGCAGGCGTCCTTGCAGCCGTTCCTCTGAACGTCTTCGCAGCGCCGAACGCGCAGACCCGTACGCTCATGCTCTATATTGTCGGATCCAATCTGGAAGGCGACTGGGAATGCGCGACCTGGAACCTCGTCCAGTCGATGGAAGCGGACTACGATGAAAACCTCAATTATATCGTGATGACCGGCGGCTCCAAAGAATGGCACACGGAGGAGGAGTACCTTGACGGTGCCAAAGCCGTGGACACCGAATACGACCAGATCTGGAAGCTGGAAGGCAAACGCGACGGCAAAGAGCACGGCAAAATGAAGCTTCTCGAGCCGACGGGCATCGAGGGCTTCGAAAAGGCGAATATGGGAAAGCCGGAAACGCTCGTCGCCTTCGTCGATTACTGCTATGAAAATTTCCCCGCCGATCAGTACGATCTGATCCTCTTGGATCACGGCGGCGCGTTCGGCTGGGGGTTCGGATTGGACGATCGCTTTACCGACGGCGGTCCCATAACGGTCCCGCAGTTGGCGGACGGATTCGGGAAGACGAAACTGATAAAAGACGGGAAGAAATTCGAGATCATCGATTTCGACGCCTGTCTGATGGCGGGTCCCGAGATCGCGGCGGTCCTCGCGCCCTACGCCGATTATCTGGTCGCGTCCGCGGAAACCGAGCCGGGATACGGTCAGGAGTACACCTCCTGGCTGAACGCCCTCCGGGAAAACCCCGGAATGAACGGCTTTGAGCTCGGGAAGATCATCGTGGACGGACTCGCGGCGTTTTACACCGAAGAGGATATCGAAGAAGCAACGCTCTCCGTGATAGACCTCAAAAACTTCACCGAGCGCCTTATGCCTCTCGTTTCCGAACTCGACGATATCCTGCTGCGCGAAGCGAAACTTCTTGGCGAACGCAACGGCCGCTTCAATTTTTACGATGAACTCTATTCGCTCCGGACCGCTTACGAATACGCCGGAGGTGGTTATTCGCTCTACGATCTCGGCGACCTCGCCGGCTCCCTGAGCGCCCCGCAGTCCGAAATGGACAACGCCGAGGACGGCGAGATCGACGCGCTTAAAAACGCCTACACCGGGACAGTGCTGAAGATTCTTGCGGTCCTCGTCGACAGCGACGGGAGCGGGGACGACGTGATCTATTCATCCGAATCGGCGAGCACCGACCGCACGGTGGACGGATATTCCGTCCGCGGGCTCGACGGTGCCTTCCTCCCGCCCGACGAAAACGGCTATCTCACGGTCGAC
>JAFXWT010000119.1 GCA_017542695.1 Clostridia bacterium | reverse complement strand
GCCCGCCCTTGACGGCGGCGCCGACCGCGATCCCGTCGGGAACGGCAGTCTGCATGTTTTGCTAGATCGTCGTGTATCCGCTGCCGTGATCAATGACGACGGTCTGCCCCATCATCGGATCGTAGCGCACGTCGGTGATCACGCCGTCGGCGGCGGCAAGCACGTCGGTTCCCGCGTCGGCGCCGATATCAATGCCGGTGTGCACGCGCCAGTCCTCCATCGTGAGCGAATAAACGGGCACGTCGACGGAGTATTCTTTGACGATCCCGCCTTCGACGGGCGACGACCAGACGATGACGTTCGACGCGGGCGTGTTGCTTGACGACTGCTTGTCATCGGGCGTTTTTTCGGTGGCGGCCGTTCCGGTCGGCGCCTGTGACGACGGCGTGCTCACAGTGCTTTCGGCCGTCGGGACTGTTGTCTGCTCGTTATTCGGACGCGAACGGCGCGCCGCGGTAAGTGCGGCGATCGTCACAAAAAGCGTCGCAACGATAAGTATTGCGAGCGCGACGGAAAGTTTCATGTTGAGTTTTTTCTGTTTCTGATTTGAGTTCATTGTTTGTCCTTTCTGCCCTTGGGCAATGTATTTGACAAACATATTTTTTGCCCGCGTTTCATCTTTTATACAATTTTGCGGTTTTTTTCTTCCGCGCGTCGTGATATATAATATTATGGAAGAAAAAAATCAATGATAAATCCGATTTGCACATAAACACGCAAAAACCGCCCGAACGGGCGGTTTTTGCGAATGTTAAATCACATTTACCATCATTTGTCTTTCTTTTTGAGCAGATACTTGTCAATCTTCTCGACCATGTTATCCGGCATCTTTTTCACGACGGGGAAGTAAACCGAATTTACGAGCTTGTCGGAGAAGGTCGCAAGGAAATTGCACGTGTTTTCAAACGCCTCGGGGCTCAAAATGTCGATCACGTCGCGGCGGCAGTGTATCTGCGAACCGCCCTGCGGGCACGTGCGGATGACGTTGACGCCGGGAATGCCCTTGTCCGCGAACGGTATGCTGTCGGACGAGTAGATGTCCTGTCTGACTGTCATCGGATAGCCGATCGTTTTGTAGAGATAGCGGATCGCCGAAACGAGTTCTTCCTCGCCCGTGACGCGCCACTCGTCGTGACCGAGCGCCGTGCCGACCATGTCGATGTTTATGCAAAGACGGATCTTTTCAAGCTCATCCTCGTGTGCGGCGACGTATGCCTTTGAGCCGAGCAGACCGCGTTCCTCGGAGCCGCACCAGATGAATCTGACAGTGCGCTTTGGCGCGTGCGCGGCAAAGTAGCGGAGCATTTCCATTATCATGACCGTGCCGGAGCCGTTGTCGAACATGCCGTGGCTGAACACGACGGTGTCATAGTGCGCGGTGTAAACGATCACCTCGTCGGGTTTTTCGGTGCCCTTGATCTCGGCGATGACGTTCTGTGAATCGCCCTCGCCCTCGCTCTGTTCGAGAGTGAGGCGCGCCGTTTTCGGCTTTGAATTAACGAGCGCGTACATGTCTTTTATTCTCATGCACACCGCGGGGAGCACACCGTTTTCAGTGTGGCGCGGACGGAGCATTCGCTCTTCAAGGTCGATGTCGCTCGCCTTGTCAAAATATGTGCCCGACGGGCAGACAACGCCGACTGCGCCCGCCTCGATGAGCTTTTTGAACGTCGCGTCGCCTATTCCGCCGTTGAGTAGCACGATCTTGCCTTTTGCCTCTGTCAGAAGAAGCTCGTCGAGCGATTCTATGTAGAGTACTTCCGCCTCGACGCCGTCTTTTGCCGCGTTGCCCGAAAAACCGTAACCAGAAACGGTGTATTCCTTGTATTTCGGAGTCAAAACCTCGAATTTTACGTTTTTGATCTCATAGTGCGGAGCTTTGAACGTTTCGATCGTCGGTTCGATGCCGAGCGATCTTATCTCGTCCGCGATTATATCCGCACCTTTCTTTTCGCCGTCAAACGTCGAAAGACGTTCGAAGTTCATACGGCGGAGCATTCCCATCATTCTGTTGCCGCTGATTTTCATGTTTTTCCTTTCTTATACAGATGTATAATACGGATTTTTTACCCGTAAACAAAATTTCCGAATGATTATATCACAAAGCGATGATTTTTTCAACTGTTTTAGTGAAAAAATCGAACCTTTTTTGTTTTCCCGTGCGCTGTAAGCAAAAATCACGCAAAAAGCCGCTGTAAAGCGGCTTTTTGTGAAGAAAAGGAGGTTATAAAAATGAAAAAATCAAAAAAATTATTTCATTTCGTCAATGTAATTGATCGCGCCGAGGGCTGCGATCGTGCCGTCGGCTGTCGCCGTCGTCACCTGCCTGATGCGCTTGACGCGGCAGTCGCCCGCGGCGAACACGCCGGGCGTCTTTGTTTTGCACGCGTCGTCGGCTTCGATATATCCGCGCGCGTCGAGTGCTGCGACTTTTGAAAACGGCTCGTTTTCGGGCACCTGCCCGATCGCAACGAACATTCCGTCAACTTTGAGCTCGCTCGTTTCTCCGGTCTTTTCGTTTTTCAGCTTGATCGCGTAAAGCGACTTTTCGCCGACGAGTTCCGTCACTACGGTGTCGAAAATAAACTCAACGTTGTCCGCGGCGCAAAGCTTCTTTTCGAGCTTTGCCTCGCCCGTCAGGAAAGATAGATTCTGAACTATCGTTACGCGCGAACAAAGCTCGCTGAGGAGCACCGCGTCCTGAAGGGCGGTGTTGCCGCCGCCGATGACGGCGACCGCTTTTCCCTTAAAAAACGCTCCGTCGCACACGGCGCAATACGAAACGCCCTCGCCGATCAGCTCTTCCTCGCCGTCAAGACCGAGACGGCGGTGCTTTGAGCCCGACGCGATTATGACGGCTTTCGCCTCAAAATCGCCCGACGACGTTTCGACGATCTTCACATTTCCGATGTCGCGCACGTCAAGCACCTCGCAAAGCTCGATGTCAACGCCGTAGCTCATCACTTGCTCGAGAAACTTGTCTGCGAGCTCGTTACCTGAAACGATACCGAGTCCGGGGTAATTCTCGACCTTCGGTGAGAATGTGATCTGACCGCCGAAAGTCTCTTTTTCGAGTATCAATACGCGCTTTTCGGCGCGGGCGGCGTAGATCGCCGCCGTCAGCCCCGCGGGGCCGGCGCCTATGATTATAATGTCGTACATTTTATGCCTGTTCTTCCGCGAATTTGCGGATATTCGATACGTTGACGATCTTGTCAAAGTCGTCGCCGACAGTGATAATCAGCGTCGGCGCCTGGCGAACACCGTATTTTGCCGCCATGTCGGGGTTTTCATCCGCGAGCACTTTCGTGTATTTCACACCCGCTTTGTCGAGGAACATCGCTGCCATTTTGCAGTTCGGGCACGTTGCCGTCGCAAAGAGGTATACCTCGCCGGTCGGCGCGGGAGCTATGCAAGTCTCGGTTTCTTCCGCCTTGACTTCCGGCTCGCCGCCGTTTACATTCAGCGGGTGAACGACGTTACCCGGGTGTTTCTTGTTCGACATCTGAATGTCGTAAACGCGGCGCTCCTTGAATTCCTGCGCCTTGCCGTCGTTGAAGTTCTGGACGGGGCGGTAGTAGCCTGTTATACGGCTGTATACTTCGGTCGTCTTGCCGCAGATCGGGCAGGTGTACTGCTCGCCCGTGATGTATCCGTGCTCGGCGCACACCGAGTAAGTCGGTGAAAGAGTGTAATAGGGGAGTTTGTAGTTTTCGGCGATCTTTCTGATGATGCTCGCCGCCGCTTTCCAATCGGGGAGCTTCTCGCCGAGGAACGCGTGGAATACGGTACCCGACGTGTAGAGAGTCTGGAGTTCGTCCTGAATGTCGAGCGCATCGAAGATGTCAGCCGTATAGCCGACGGGGAGGTGAGATGAGTTGGTGTAGTACGGAGTCTTGCCCTTTTCCGTCGCCGTGATGATGTCGGGGAATCTCTTGAGATCGTGCTTTGCGAGACGGAACGCGGTCGATTCCGCGGGCGTCGCCTCGAGGTTGTAGAGGTCGCCGTACTGCTCCTGATAGTCGGAGAGGCGCTCTCTCATGTGGTTCAGCACGTCCTTTGTGAATTCCTGCGCCTCGACCTGCGTCAGATCTTTCTTGATCCAGCGGGCGTTGAGGCACGCCTCGTTCATACCGACAAGGCCGATAGTCGAGAAGTGGTTGTCAAACGTGCCGAGGTATCTCTTCGTGTACGGATAAAGTCCGCCGTCGAGGAGCTTTGTGATGACCGTGCGTTTCACTTTCAGCGAGCGCGCAGAAATGTCCATCATCTTGTCGAGTCTGCTGTAGAATTCGTTCTCATCTTTGGAAAGGTACGCGATGCGCGGCATATTGATCGTAACGACGCCGACCGAGCCCGTGCTCTCGCCCGAGCCGAAGAAGCCGCCCGATTTCTTGCGCAGCTCGCGCAGGTCGAGACGCAGACGGCAGCACATCGAACGAACGTCGGAGGGTTCCATGTCGCTGTTGATATAGTTTGAGAAATACGGCGTGCCGTATTTGGCTGTCATTTCAAAAAGGAGCTTGTTGTTTTCCGTTTCCGACCAATCGAAGTCGCGCGTTATCGAATACGTCGGAATGGGGTACTGGAAGCCGCGGCCGTTCGCGTCGCCCTCGATCATGATCTCGATGAACGCCTTGTTGACCATGTCCATTTCGGCTTTGCAGTCTTTGTACTTGAAATCGACTTCCTTGCCGCCGATGATGCAGTTCAGTTCGGCGAGGTCGTTCGGGACCGTCCAGTCGAGAGTGATGTTCGAGAACGGCGCCTGTGTGCCCCAGCGTGACGGAGTGTTCACGCCGTAAACGAACGACTGGATGCACTGCTTGACTTCTTTATAAGAAAGGTTGTCGATCTTTACAAAAGGAGCGAGATAAGTGTCAAACGACGAGAACGCCTGCGCGCCCGCCCATTCGTTCTGCATGATTCCGAGGAAGTTGACCATCTGGTTGCAGAGCGTCGAAAGGTGGGAAGCGGGGGAGGACGTGATCTTTCCGGGAACGCCGCCGAGTCCTTCTTTGATGAGCTGTTTGAGCGACCAGCCGGCGCAGTAGCCGGTGAGCATGGAGAGGTCGTGGATGTGGATGTCGGCGTTGCGGTGAGCGTTGCCGATCTCGTCGTCGTAGACCTCGCTCAGCCAGTAGTTCGCCGTAATCGCGCAGGAGTTTGAGAGGATGAGACCACCCACGGAATACGTGACGGTGGAGTTCTCCTTGACGCGCCAGTCGTTTATTTTCAGATAATTGTCGACAATCGCCTTGTAGTCAAGAACGGTCGCGTTGAGGTTGCGGAGCTTTTCGTGCTGACGGCGGTAAAGAATATACGCCTTCGCAACGTCGTCGTATCCCGCCTGAATGAGCACGGACTCGACGCTGTCCTGAATGTCCTCGACGGAAATGAGTCCGTCCTTTATTTTCGGCTCAAAATCGGATGTGACTTTGAGTGCGATAAGATCGATAACGGCAGGATGATAATTCTTCTCCTGTGCCTCGAAGGCAAGTCTGACGGCGGACGATATACGCGCAATATCGAAATCCACTATCTTTCCGTTTCTTTTAAGTACCTGATACATTTTGTTCCTCCAAGTTAGGGTAACGTGATCCCTGTTTTTATTCAAGCATAAATAGTATACCTTTCATGCGCGCGAAAGTCAATTATGAATATCTACAATATTTGGGGAGAAATTTCGTATAAAGTAACAAATTTCACAATATATTGTGTTTTTTGCGCAAAAAATTTCGGCGCGGGGCCACCGCGCCGGGAAATACGATTTAATACAGTTGTATAATATTAGTGCAATATGAGAAAAATCAAGCAATATCAATCAATTCCCCGAAGTGATGCATCCTTTACATACGGCTTTACGCGAGCGAGACATTCGAGGTATTCGTCCTTTGTCATGGGGGTCAGGTCGCCCGATATCTGTTCGTCGGATTTTTTATACGCTTGTATAAAATACCTCGGAGCGCCCTTTATCCAGCGTCCTATTTTGTCGAAATCGTCGGGAGTGTGCAGCTCCTTTGCCGTTGTTGTGCGGAACTCGTAATCAACGGCGCCGGAAAGCAGAAAATCTACGCTTTCCGAAACTTTGTCAAGCAACAGATTCGGCACGCCGACGGTCGCCGCGTACTTTTCCTTTGAGTTTTTTATGTCCATCGCCACGTAGTCGCAGAGTCCGTTTTCGACGAGCTTTTTCAGGCGGGCGGGAAAGGTGCCGTTTGTGTCGATCTTGACGGCGACGCCCGCCTCTTTGACGCGGCGGAGAAAATCGCAGATATCGGCGTTCATCAGCGGCTCGCCGCCGGTGACGCATAGACCGTCGATGATTCCGCGTCTTTTATATAAATAGGAAATTATTTCATCTTCGTCGAACGTCGGCGCGTCGTCGGGATGAAGGACGAGCGAGGCGTTATGGCAGTACGGGCAGCGAAAATCGCATCCGCCCGTGAACACCGTGCACGCGACTTTCCCCGGAAAGTCGAGCAGGGTGGTTTTCTGAAAGCCGTGGATCTTCATGTTTCGTCCTCCTTTTCGGCATATCGTCTTTCTCCCCACCAATGCGGCAAAAGCTCGCCGAGCGTTATTGTTTTGCGCGTCGGAAGGTCGATAAGTATTTCGGTGTTTTTGTTTTTGATGTTGAGCTGCATGAAAAACTCGCGGCACGCGCCGCAGGGAAGAAAATCGCTTGCGGGAAGTTCGCTCGTCGGGAACTTGTCGCGGAACGCGACGATGCGGCGGACGACTGTTTCGTCGGAGTTTGTCAGCATATTGACGGCGGCGGCGCGCTCGGCGCAGAGATTCATCACGCCCGACGCGCCCTCGATGCAGTATCCGGTGAATATTTTGCCGCTTTCGGTCTCAATAGCCGAAACGACGTTATGCCCCCAAAGAAACGGCGATATCTCGCCCGGGCGGTAATATTTTTCTGCCTCGCGGCATAGTTTTTCCCAGATATTCATGATGGTACCTCATTTTTTAATTCTTTCTCTCCCGCGTTCGGTATGGAGATGTCACGCCTGCTGGTGCGACAGAGGGCTTCGCCCTTGGGCGCGCATTATATACCTCTCCGTCAGCCGTTGGCTGACACGTCTCCTATAAGGAGAGGCTTTCGGACGACCGATGGTCGCCCCTACAAATCCCATGAACTGTCATTGCGAGGAGTCGCCGTAGGCGCGACGTGGCAATCTCCCAAAATCGCGGGCGACCACACAGGGTCGCCCCTACGACAATCCCCCAGTCAACTCGCGTTGCTCGTTGCCAGCCCCCTTTACACAAGGCGGCCTTTTTCTTGCCGTCAGCGGAGTACAAATTAGAATATATACGCGCTGCCGGCAGCGCGTGCTCCGGCTTGAAGTGGATGCCACCTTTGCGGGGTTCCGCCGTAGATTTGGAGCAAAGCGACAAATTACGTGCGGGGAGCAAACGCCGCTACATTTTCTGCTTGCACACAGTTCACAAGGCGGTCGAGCGGCACGCTCGTCTGCTTCTTTTTCGTTCGGTAGGGGTTCCCCGAAACGAACGCATGTGAGTTTTGGGGGGTTCTCGTGTCTTTCAGATAAAGAAAAAGAACATCTTTTGCTCCATTATCTCACACATCCCGCCTTTTGTCAAGGCAGATTTCCATTTTTGCAAAAATCCGAACAGATGTTTATAAAATTCTTGACAAAAGAACAAATGTGTGGTATAATATGCACCGTAAGCAAAAATGATACTGCTTACGGAAAGGAAGTGATCGGATGGGCAACAAATTCGATATCTATGAGGCGGACGCAAGCGAAATGCCGCGCCACCGCAAAAGATTTCTCGGACGTTGCGCTCAATGCGGCGCGGCGATCTATTCCGAAAACGGCGCGTTCTCGCTCAAAGAAACGGGCGATCTTCTCCACGCGGACTGTTTCGGGGAATACTTTGAAGAACACATGTTTGATTTTGTTGAACGGGTGTCGGCTTCTGACGATTGACGAAGAGTTGTCACACCTATGCCGACAAGGAAAGATATAACAGACGATCCCGCGGCTCTGCGCCGAAGGATCAACGAATATTTCGACAGATGCGACGCGGCGAACGGATCGCCCGCGTGTCTTGTCTGCAAGGACGGGTGCGGCGACAAATGTCAGTCGTGCCTCAAAAAACGGATGCCCTACACGCTCTCGGGGCTGTGTTATTCGCTGGGAATGACCAAGCGAAAATTTTTATCGCTCAAAACGAACAAATGTTTAAGCGATATCGTAGAGATGGCGCTTCTGCGCCTTGAACGATATATCGAGGAGAGCAGTTACTGCGGCGTGATGAACGGAACGCTGGCGACGGCGATCCTGCGCGAAAACTTCGGTTGGGGCGAAACCGAGCTTCCCGACGCGGTGAGAGTCGAGTTGTCGTCCGAGGCGGAAAGCTATGGCGGATAACGTGGTGATCGACTTTCTGCCGTCGGAAAAGCAGAAAAGATTCCTCCTTTCAAAGACGAAATACACGGCATACGGCGGGGCGCGAGGCGGCGGAAAAAGCTACGCTTTGCGTCACAAGCTCGTGCTCATGTGTCTGAATTACCCAGGGATACGGACGCTGCTTATCAGGCGGACGTTCCCCGAACTGCGCGAAAATCATATCCGACCGCTTCAAAAAATGCTTCTCGCAAAAGACACGCCGCTTGCCGAGTATTCGGAGCGCGACAAGTGCTTTGATTTCATAAACGGCTCGCGGCTCAAACTCGGATATCTCGCCGACGACGGCGACCTGCTTCAATATCAGGGGCAGGAGTTCGACGTCATCGCGATAGACGAGGCGACGCAGATCGACGAGCACTCGTTCGCCGTGCTGACGGCGGCGCTTCGCGGCGCGAACGACTTTCCCAAACGGATGTATCTCACATGCAACCCCGGCGGCGTGGGTCACGGATGGGTAAAGCGGCTGTTTGTCGACCGCGATTTCAGACCGACCGAAAACCCCGACGAATACTCGTTTATCCCCGCGGGAGTTTACGACAACGACGCGCTTCTCGCGCTCGATCCCGACTATGTAAAACAGCTTGAAAATCTCCCGGGCGAGCTGAAAAGAGCATGGCTCTACGGCTCGTGGGACATTTTTTCGGGGCAGTTTTTCCCCGAATTCAAGGAGGGCGTGCATACGTCGCCGCCGCGCGAGCTTCACGAAAACGTCGCGCGTTATCTTGCGATCGACTACGGGCTCGATATGCTCGCGGCGCTGTTTGTCGCCGTGGATGAGGGCGGGCGCGCGTACGTTTACGACGAGATATACGAAAGCGGGCTCATCGTCAGCGAGGCGGCGGAAAGAATACTGCCGAAGCTGACGGAGGGCACCGTCTGCATAGCGCCCGCGGATCTGTGGAACAGGCAGAAAGACAGCGGGCTGTCGATAGCCGAGATATTTCAGCGGTGCGGCGTGTATTTTACAAAGCTCACGCCGAGCCGCATCGGCGGCTGGGCGGCGACAAAGGAATGGCTGAAAACGGATGAAAACGGACAAAGCCGCCTCGTTATTTTCGACAACTGCAAGAATCTCATACGCACGCTGCCGCTGCTGCTCGCCGACGAAAAACGTCCCGGCGACGCCGCGACCGAGCCGCACGAGATAACGCACGCGCCCGACGCGCTCCGTTATTTCTGCTCCGCGCGCCCCGTAACTCCGCATGCGGAAGCGGCTCGATTTATGAAACGAAAAAACAAATGATGGAGGAACAATGAACTTAATTTCATTCAAAGAAACCTCCCCGATTTTAACGGGCGCGATGTACTCCACCCGCGAGGAAAGGGAGGAAACGATAAAGCTCCTGCTTGACGACGCAAAATGCGCCAAGAGCGGAGCGGAACAGTATTTTCAGAAAATGAAGTCGTACTATGACGGAACGCACCTGACCGAAAGCCAGACGGGGCAGTTCCTCGCCGACGCGGAGATACCGTGGAAGCCCGCGACCGTCCCCGACGGCTATATGCACGTCGAGAGCCAGATCGACGCGGATATGCCCGATTTCGAGTTTCTCGGCAGGGAAGAGTCCGATGCCGAAACGGCGAAGGTGCGCGAGCAGGTCGTGAGATACGTGTGCGACGGCGCCGATCTTGAAACGAAGAACGCGACGTGCGAGCGCCGACTGAACCTCTACGGAACGTCGGTGTGGAAGCTGTCCGTCGGCGTCGAGAATGACGGCGCGGACATTGTGATCGACGCTCCTTCGCCCGAGGCGATATATCCCGATCCGTCGGCGACGACGCTCGACGAATGCGAATACGTCGGGTACGTCTACTCGATGAGCCGCATCAAAGTGGAGCGCGTGTTCGAGTACGATCTCTCGCGGCTCGGAACGAGCGTCGATCAGATCATGAGGGAAAACGGAGTCGAACTCGACCTCACCGACACCGTCGACGTCGTTGAGTGGTGGTACCGCCAGCAGTCGGACGGCGAGAGCGAATGCGAATACGTCGTCGGCGGCGCGATCGAAACGCGCCCGTGCGCGTACAGTGCGGGCGACATCGCCTTTTCGATACTGATCGGCGGACGCGAGATCCGCAACGTGCCGAAATTCTGGCAAAAGACGGGTTACGGCAAATACCCGTTCGTTCTGATGAACAAGACGCCGCGCGACGGCTCCATCTGGGGCAAGAGCGAGCTCGAACCAATAATCCCGCTCATCGACGCTGCGGACAGGCAGCTCGCGCTGGCACAGCTCAACACGGCGTTCGCGTCGAACGACATCGTCGTTTACGAGGAAAACGCATTTTCCGCCGACAGCTATCCGAATAACGCGCCCGGCGCGACGTGGAAGATGCGTCCCGGCATGGTCGACAAGGTGAAACGCCTCGGCGGCCTTTCGGGCGACAACGTCGCACACTACGAGATAGTCGAAAAATACCGCACGCTGATGAAGGAAGCGCTCGGCAACTACGATTATCTGCAAGGAAGCGCAACGTCGCAAGTGACGACGGCGACGGGGCTGGCGCTACTTTCCGATCGCGCGTCAAGGCGAATGAACGCCAAAAACGTGTGCAAAAAAGCGGGATTTGAGCGCCTTTACAGACTCATCGACTACCTCGCGCTCGAGCTGTACGGCGAAGACGACGTGCGTCGCATAGTCGGAAACGAAGTCGACGTTTCGAGCTTCGGAACGATCGCTTATATCCCGGAGCTCGACGTCAGAGTCAGCGTCGGCGACGGCGTTGACAACTCGCGCTCGTTCACGCTTTCGGCGCTGTGCGACCTTATAAACATGAACGTGACGGAGGACAATTACCCGATCGTCCGCGCTTATATATCGGCGCTCGGCATACCCGAAAAGGACAAGATATGCGCGTCCCTCGATGAAAAATTCGACACTGAAAAAGGAGAAGAACAATGAACGAATACGATATCATAAACGAAGAAAAATCCCCCGTATTACCCGACGATGAGACGGAAAACAAACCCGAAACCATAAGCGGCGAAACGACGGAGACGCCGTCCGACGAGGCGGAGAGCGCCTCGGATGAAGAAACGGCGGAAGAGAGCGCGGAAACGGAAGAGAGCGCGAACGAAGAACAGACGCTCAACGAAAAAGCGCGCCTTGCCGCCGTCACCGATCCGATGTTTCCGACGTTTGCCAAGGGCAAGGATCAGCCGCTCGACGCGCTGATCTCGGATTTTATCAAAATGAAGTCGCTCGGCGCGGGCGAGCCGAAGCTCTCCCCTTTTGCACTGGCGACTCCGCGCGGCACCGCCGCGTCTCCCGATTATGCGCTCTCCGAGCGTCAGCGCAGGATAGCTGACGGCGCGGGGATGTCATACAGGGAATACTACGGTTTTCTCAAAACAATGAAATAACAGAAAGGAAAAAAACAAAATGGAAAAAATATATTCATGGTCGGAGGATATGTATCCTCTGGTCAAAAAGGCATTTGAAACAAGATACGCATCGCGCATGAGCGCCATCGGCAAGGTGTGCGGCATCGTGACGCAGGACGCGCCGACGTACACGCTCCCCGGCCTCGGCGGCTACGGCGAGCTTTCGACGTATAACGGAACGCTCTCCCGCGCGACGAGCGACAACATCTTCAAGAAAACGATCACGCCCGCGGAGCGCGCGCTGTCCGTTCCCGTTCAGTTCAAGGACGCGAACATCGACGTTGTGACTCTCGCAAACCGCACGGGCATACGCCTTGCCGATTCCGCGTTTATGACGGTGCTGAATGAATTCTACAAGGTATTCGGCAACGCTTACAGCTCGGCTCAGGGCGCGGATAACAAGCCGTGGGCGGCGACAAATCACCCTGTCAGCAGCGCAACCGGTTCGGGCACGTATTCAAACCTTACGACAGCCGCGCTCTCCGTTTCTTCTATAACGGAAGCGATCGCAGCCGCGTCGAACTTTGTGACGGCGGACGGCATGCCGTTTGTCGGCGACTTCGATATGCTCTTCGTCTCTCCCGAGCTTGAAGAGAGAGCGAGAAAGATCTGCGGCAAGGACGCGGCAGTATCTCCTCTGCTCGATCCCGAAACGGGCGTCGGGGCGAACCCCGTCTACGGCATGAACTATATGGTCGTCGGCGCGGGCTCGACGGGACTTACCGACAAAATGTGGGCGATAGCCGACTCGCACCTTCTTTCCGAGGTGTTCAAGCTCGTCTACGTCACGGAGCCGACGGTGCTCATCTCGCCGACGGAAAATCCGCTCACCGCGGAATTCGTTGCGTACGTTGACTTTGCGTTCGGTCACGCCGACGCAAGACCGATCTACTTCTCGGACGGTTCGGACGACGAATGATAAATTTCGGGGAGGGCGCACGCTCTCCCCTTTTTTTTCGGAGGTAATATGACATACGGAAAACTCAAACAAAAGATACTCTCCCTTCTCGACCTCAAATCCGAGTCGGGAGTCGTGAACGGCAGCGTTTACGACGCTGTCGTCTCGTCGATGGCTGGCGCCGTCGACAGTGCGGCGCGAAAGATCTCGACGTCGCTCAAAAGCATCGTGAAATACACCGTCAGGGAATTTGTCGGAATTGACGCCGTCACAACGTCGGCGCCGACGGGGATGATCGCGCTGAAAAGCGTCTCGATAGACGGAAAAGTCTACTCCCCGTCGAAGTTTTTCATCTCCGACGGGAACATCGTCGGCAGGGGAGTCCCCGCCGGTCAAGCGCAGATATATTACTACTCTTATCCGTCGAGCGTCGACGGCGCGACCGATGCGACCGACACCGATTTTGACGGCGTGACGTTCGATCTCGTCGCCCTCGGCGCCGCGCTGGAGCTTTGCTCCGAGGCGTACCCCGGAGACGCCGTGCGGTATTCGACGCTCGCCGACGAATACGATGGGACCATGGCCGCCGCCTTCATTTCGGGCGGCGACTGCCGCAGCGTCGAGGACTCGCTCTACGGAAACAGGAGGATTTTATGAAGATCACGGGCGGCGCGACGAAAACTTACGACGTCGGCAAGATCACGCCCGAGACGATACGGAGCGCAAAGAACGCCGTATTCCGCCGCGGGACGCTCAAAACGGCGTGCCCTCCATCGAAGATCGGTGAGCTTAATCTGTCAGACGCCGGCGCAGGCAGCGTCATTAAGGCGAAATGTTCTGCGTCGGGCGTCGACGTATTCCGCGTCGGGCGCGCGCTCTACGCCAAAAACGCGGCGGACGTTGTCAGCCGCGTGGCGAACAATTATTTTTACACAAATTCAAACACCGTGATGTTTCATGATAGCGGCGCGTTCATAATGACGGATAACTCGCGCCTGCTCCGCGTCACCGACGCGCTTACGACAGGCGCGGCGGCGACGTATGTTCCGACGGTGTTGAAATTCACGAGCGCGACGAGCATGATCGGCACCGAATGCGAAGAGCCGAACGCGCTGTCCGACTCGATCGGCTTCGAGTACTCGCTTTCCGAGGCAACGAGCGTTATCTATCTGCCGCGGGATGTGAAATACGCATCCGTCGCGTCGGTCAAATACAAAAACGGCTCGTCGTACAGCGGAACGTGCAATCTTGTGACGAACATCAGCGGAATGACGCTCGGCTTTACTCCCGCGATATCGGGGGATTTCGTCGTCACTCTGCGTCTCGGCTCGAGCACGGACGAGGGCGTGCTGTCGCTGAATTCGTTTTCGTCCGTGCGAAGCGCGCTATATTCGGCGACGGCGATATCGGTGCTTAATTCCGGCATCGCGGGAATGAGCAAGACGCTTTTGCTCGCCGTGGGGCAGACGCTTTACGCGCTCGGAATGAAAGACGGGCTTTACGTCACGACAGACGCGATCATCTCCGCTTCCGTCGGCGAGCCGGTGACGGCTATGGTGAACTACACCGACGGCGCGCTCGTTTTCACGCCTTCATGCGTGAAATACGCGCATATCGAGGGGAGCGGACTTTCCGACTCCGTGATCGATCAGAAGGTCGTCAAGCGCGACCTCGGCTGCGATATGCCGATGAGCGTCGTCGGATGCGACGACAAGATATTCTTCGCAAACTCGGAGTGCGGTGTTTACTACATCGACAAATTCGGGCTGACGGAGCGCGACGGAAGCTGTCACGTCTCGACGCTTGTCGACGATGAGCTTTTGTCGAATACGAAGAGCGCCCTTCGGGGCGCCGTCGCCGCGGCGAGCGGCACGTCGTACTATCTCTCGGTCGGTGGCACGGTCTATGCGTGGAACTACGCGGCGGCGCATCCGTCGTCTCCCGACGTCAGCGAGGAGAAGAAATACGGATACGTCTTTACGCGCCTTGATACAGTAGACGCGGGAGATTTCATCGGCGCTCGCGGCGAAAAGATTTATATGATAGAAAAGGAGACGGGCTACGTTTATTCTTTCGATGAAAACGCGTCGCCGGCGTCGACGGCGAGCGTCGTAACGGAGATCGTGACGTATCCGTTTGATCTCGGCACGGCGCACGAAAAGGTGATGACGCGCCTTGTTGTCTCGGCGACCGTCGCCGACAACGCGACTGTCAGGATCTATTACGACGGGGTGGAGGCGAAAAGCTCATACACTCTCACAAAGCCGTCTTTTGACGGAGTGTGCTCGTTCGTGATAAAGCCCGAGCGGCATAAATTCAGGAACGTGCAGCTGAAAATAACGTCGGCGCGACCGCTGACACTCGACGGCGTCGAGGCGACCTTTTCAAAAACAGGCGTGTGAAAAGTTGACATCTTTCGTTATTTGTGATAAAATAAACTTATCATATGACTGTAAGGTGAAACAATGCTTGAAAATATAAAGTCTCCGCGCGATCTTGACGGTCTGGCGGAAAAAGATATAGGGAAGCTTGCGGGCGAGATACGCGATACGATCATCGACGCCGTTTCGCATAACGGCGGTCATTTGTCGTCGAACCTCGGCGACGTTGAAATGACGATCGCGCTCCACCGCGTGTTTGACGTGCCGCGCGACACGCTCATTTTCGACGTCGGGCATCAGTGCTACGCGCATAAGCTCCTGACGGGGAGATACGACAGATTCGTGACGCTTCGCAAGTATGGCGGGATATCGGGGTTCACTAACAGAAACGAGAGCGAGTACGACTTTGTCACCGCGGGACACAGCGGCACGGCGCTGTCAACTGCGCTCGGTCTTGCGCGCGCAAACAAGCTATCGGGCAGCGACGCTTACGTCGTCGCGGTGATCGGCGACGGCTCGTTTACAAACGGCGAGACGTTCGAGGCGCTCGATATGTGCGCGTCGCAAAGCGATATCCGCCTCATCATCGTGCTCAACGACAACGAGATGTCGATATCGAAGAACGTCGGCGGTTTGTCGCGCCATTTCTCGCGCGTCCGCGCCAGCCGCAACTACCACGATTTCAAAAAAAGCACAGAAAACTTTTTCTCGAAAATGCCGCTCGGACGCGGGATCGTTTCGGGGCTGAAAAAGATAAAGGATTTCTTCAAACGAGTCGTCGTAGGCAACACGGTGTTCGACAGTCTCGGAATAAACTTCCTCGGCACTGTCGACGGAATGAATGAGCAACGGCTCGAAGAGGTGTTCGCGGAGGCGAAGCGCCGCGCGACGTGTTGTATCGTCCACGTGACGACAAAAAAGGGAAGCGGGTACGCGCCCGCCGAAAAATCGCCCGACGTTTACCATTCCGTCCCGCCGTTTGACAGAGAAGCGGGATACGAACCGAAGAAATCCGGCTTTTCAGCGGAGTTCGGACGAGCGCTCTGCGCGCTCGCCGAAAAGGACGACAGGATCTGCGCCATATCCGCCGCGATGACTGACGGCACGGGACTTTCGGAATTTGCAAAGAAATTCCCCGACAGGTTTTTCGACGTCGGGATTGCGGAGGAGCACGCGGCGACGTTTGCCGCGGGGCTCGCGCTCGGCGGGATGAAGCCGGTTTTCGCCGTGTATTCGACGTTCGCGCAGAGGATATACGATCAGCTGATACACGACGTTTCGCTCCAGGGCGCTCACGTCGTTTTCGCGGTCGACCGCGCGGGGATCGTTTCGGGAGACGGCGTGACGCATCACGGGATTTTCGACGTTTCGATGATGTCTGCGGTGCCGGACATGAAAATTTACGCGCCTGTGACGTATGATGAACTTGACGAGATGCTGAAAGCGGCGCTCGACAGCGACGGGCCGTGCGCCGTCAGATACAACAAGGGCGGCGAGATCGACATTGACGACGTCAATTTCGCGGGCGACGCGGTGAAGGTCGACACGACCGATCCGCGCGACGTCGCAATAGTGACGTATTCGCGCATGACGGAAAACGCGGTAAAAGCCGCGGCGATGCTCGACAGCGCAAAGGTCGTGCGCCTCGCGCAAGTGATGCCGATCGACTTCGACGCGCTCGCCGCGGCGATGCGCGGCGCGAAGCTTGTTTACGTGCTCGAAGAGGGCGTCAAAGCGGGCGGCGTCGGAGAGAAGATCGCCGCGCATGACGGCGCGCGCACGTTCGTCCGCGCCATCGATGGATTTGTCCCGCACGGCGACGTCGCCTCCCTCGACAAGCTCCTCAAATTTGATCCCGAATCGGTAGCAAGCGAGATCAAAGGACTGATGAAAGAAATATAATACATTTGTATAAAAAAGAAAAACCTCGGCGCCGCCGAGGTTTTTCGATTTTGATTTCTCCGTGAGAGAAGGATTTTTCAATTCACCTTGTTTATCGGTTCGCCGCGCATGAACGCCTTGACGTTTTCCGCGACGAGCGAGATCAAGCGCACGCGCGCCTCATACGAGCCCCACGCGACGTGCGGCGTAATGAAAATATTTTTCGCGTTAAGGTACGGATGCCCGTCCGTCATTGGCTCCGCGTCGAGCACGTCGATGCCCGCGCCGGCGATCTTGCCGCCGTTCAGCGCACGGACGAGCGCCTGTTCTTCGACGCAGCCGCCGCGCGCGGTGTTGATCAGAAACGCCGTCGGCTTCATAAGCGAGAGCGTCCGCTCGTTCACGACGCTGCGCGTCTCGTCTGTGAGCGGGCAGTGGAGAGTCAGGTAGTCCGCGCGGGCGAAAAGCTCGTCTTTATCGACAAATTCTACATTTGTATAAGATGTCTTTTTGTGAGATACGGCAAGGATTTTCATGCCAAACGCCATTCCGATTTCGGCGACCTTTTTGCCTATCGTGCCGAAACCGAAGATGCCGAGCGTCTTGCCCGCGAGCTCTGTTATCGGGTACGAAAAATACGAAAAAGTTTTTGATTTTACCCAATCGCCGCGCAACACCGACGCGGAGTAAAGGTCGGCTGACGTGGCGAAGTGGAGTATCATAGCGAACGCCTGCTGCGCGACGGAATCGGTCGAATACCCCGGCACGTTGCAAACGGCGATGCCGCGGCGGGCGGCCGCCGCGGTGTCGATATTGTTGTAACCCGTCGCAAAAAGTCCGACGTAGCGAAGATTTTCGCACTTTTCCATTATCTCGTCGGTGATCTTCGCTTTGTTGCAGATGACGGCGTCGCTGTCGCCGATCGTGTCGGCGATGTCTTTCGGCTCGACGACGTCAAAAAACCTGACGTCGCCGAGTTTTTTTATTTCATCAAGCGACACGTCGCCGTTTGTGACGGTGCACGTATCAAGAACGGTGATCTTCATTTACGCACCTACAAGTTCCTTGAACTCTTCGAGCGTGTCGGCAAAGACCTCGAGCGCGGAGCGCACCGTGTCGGGCTTCGTGAGGTCTACTCCGGCGATCTTCAGCTCTTCAAGAGGATAATCGCTGCCGCCTGTCGAAAGGAATTTCAGATATGCCGAGGCGTCGCCCGTCCTGAGAATGTCGCTCGCTATCTTGACTGCGCTGCAAAA
Source organism: Clostridia bacterium (assembly GCA_017542695.1). The sequence continues at coordinate 3,400 of JAFXWT010000119.1, read as the reverse complement.
GCCCGTTGCGTACTGATAGACGTAGAACGCATTATAGAAATGCGGGATGCGCGCCCATTCGATGTCGTGTATCTCGTCGACGACCGCGCCGTCGTAGTAGAGAAGATTGAGCTTTCTGTATAGCGCGTTCAGCGACTCTGACGTGAGCGGTTCGCCGCGCTCGTCCATTTCGTGAGCGCCGCGCTCGAATTCCGCGAACAGCGTCTGACGGAAGACTGTCGTGCGGAAGCTCTCAAGCAGGTGGTTGAGAAGCGCCGCGCGGCGCGATTTGTCCGTCTCGACGGAGAGCAGATATTTCACGAGAAGCACCTCGTTGACCGTCGACGCGACCTCGGCGCACATGATCTTGTAGTCGTGGTTTGCGTAGCTGTTCTCGCGCGAGGAGAAGTACGAGTGCATCGAGTGACCGAGCTCGTGCGCGAGAGTGAACGCGTCGTCAAGCGTGCCGGAGAAGTTTAACAGCACGTACGGATGAACACCGTAAACGCCGCACGAGAACGCGCCCGTCGTCTTGCCGGGGTTCTCGTAAACGTCCACCCAATTTTCTTTGAACGCGCGCTCAAGCAGGGAAACGTACTCGTCGCCGAGCGGCGCGCAGGCTTTGAGAACGAGCTCTTTTGCTTTGTCGTACGTCATGCTCATATCGATCGATTTTACCATCGGGCAGTACATATCGTACATATGGACTTCGTCGAGTCCGAGGAGCTTTTTGCGGACGTCGATGTATTTTTTCATCGTGCCGAGCCCGCCGTGTATCGCTTCGGTCAGCGCGTCGTAAACGGAAACGGGGACGTTCGAGTTGAAGAGCGCCGCCTCGCAGGAGGAGCCGAAGTTTCTGACGCGCGTTGAGAACGTGTCGTTTTTGACGGAGCCCGAATAGAGCGCCGTTATCGTGTTGATGTAGCGTTTGAATTCGCCGAAGTATTTTTCATACGCTTCGCGGCGCACCTCACGCTTTTCGCTCTCGAGAAACACGCGGTACGAGCCGTGAGTCAGCGGAGCGGGTTTGCCGTCCTCGCCCGTTGTTTCGGGGAAGGAAATGTCGACGGCTTCGAGCATTTCAAAGGCGTTCGACGGAGTCTGCATCGACTCGCCGAGCATGGCGAGCATGCGCTCGGTCTGCGCGTCGAGCGTGTGGGCGCGCGAGCGCGCCGTGTCTTCGAGCATGTGTCGGTATCCCGCGAGCTTCTCATCCTTGATGAACGCTTCAAGCGTTTCCGTCGGCGCGGAGAGCAGCTCCGGCGTTACGAACGACGTCGCCATGTTGAAACTTACGTAAAGCGACATCGCGCGCGCCTCTATCGACTGATAAGTCGTGTTGCCGTTATCGGTGTTTTTGTGCAGCATCGCGTAAAGGTAGACGCGCTCGAGCTTTTCGCCGAGAGCGTAAAATTTGTCGAGCGCGTTTTTCAGCGAGTCGGCGCTTTTACACAGCGTCCCCGCGAGCGCGGCGACGGCGGGAATGGTCTTTTCGACTTCGGCGTACGCCTTTTCCCAAGCGGCGTCGCTTTCAAACATCGGGGTAAAATCCCACTTGAATTCACTTGAAATTTCGTTTCTGTTTGCCATGATTATTCTCCTTTTTTTACGGTTTGTCCCAGAGCCCGTCTCTTGCGAGCAATTCCCAGTTCGGCTTCATGACCTCGATCTTTTTTCCGTTTTCGCCGACGGCGGACGCGCGGTAAACGTAGCCGTCGTTTATCATCAGGTCGAGCGCCTTTGAAATGGATTTTTTGCCGACCTTGTTTTTCGCGCAGACGCGCTCGACTATCTTCTCTTTGGTCGCTTTTTCTCCGTATTCGCGGTGGACGGTCAGATAACTGAAATTATCGACGAGCATTTTGTAGTATGAGCGGTATACCGCCGTGTCGGACGGTATCTCCTCGCAGAACGACGCGCTTTGTTTGAGCTGCGCATTCGTTGCGCCCGTTATGCCGTAAATCCCGACTTCCTTGCGGCATTCGTTTTTGAGGAAACGCACGACCGACGTGAAGTGGCCGTCGCCGGTGAATATTATGAACGTATCGATATCCTTGTTTGTGATCGCCTGACGGTAAATGTAGTCAAGCAGGATAAAATCGGTGAAATCCTTTTTGTAGTGCTCGCTCGAATTTCTCGTATCGAAAATGAACGTCGTCACGTCGCGCAGGCGTTCCAGCTCGGCGCGCAGCGACGGATTTGAAAAGTCCGCGAATATAGCGATCTGGCGCACGTCGTATTTTTCGTTCAGCTCGTCAGCCCACGCGCGCACGTCGGGCTTTACCGAATAAAACTTATCGAGGGAAATATACCAATGCTCGAAATCGACGAACGCGATGCAGGACGGTTTTTTCGATCTTTTTTTGAAAAGTCCCATGTCACACACCCCCTTTCTTTTTTTATCTGTATATGAAGAATGATTATTTACATTATAAATTTACCATCAAATTGATTATAAGTCAAGAAAAAACGCTCATATTTCGAGGGCAAAGAAAATATTTTCTCTTTTTCACGAAAAATATATACAAAATCAGTTTTTTGTGGTAAAATTAAGTGTAACCCATTTTGGTTATGAATTCAGGTCCCACGGGGATCTTTGGGAGTATAATATGCTTAGTGCTGTTGTAGGAATCAACTGGGGCGACGAGGGCAAGGGCAGAATGGTGGACCTTCTCGCGTCCAAAAGCGACATCGTGTGCCGCTATCAAGGTGGAAACAACGCGGGACACACCGTAATAAACGAAAGAGGGAAATTCATATTGAATCTTCTGCCGTCGGGCATTCTTCGCCCCGAGGTAGTGAACGTGATGGGCAACGGAATGGTCATCGACATTTGCCATCTCGTCGGCGAAATGGCGAAGCTCCGCGAGGGCGGCATCGTGATAACGCCCGACAACCTCAAAATCAGCGACAGGGCGATCATCTGTATGCCGTACCACGTCAGAATGGACTGCCTTGAGGAAGAGCGCCTTGCCGACAAGAAATACGGCTCGACGCGCCGCGGGATCTCGCCCGTTTACGGCGACAAATACATGAAAAAGGGACTCAGAATGGGAGACTTGTTCGAGTCCGACGAGGTGCTTTCCGAGAAGGTCTCGGAGCTTCTCGAATACAAAAATCTCTTGATGAAGGGAATTTACGGCGCGGAGCCGAACACGACCGAGGAGATGATGGCGTGGCTCCGTAAATACGGCGACGAGCTCAAGCCCTACGTCTGCGACATGACGGTGTATTTAAGCGAAGCCGTCAAAGCGGGGAAGAACATCATGTTCGAGGCGCAGCTCGGCGCGCTCCGCGACATCGACTTCGGCATTTATCCTTTCACGTCGTCGTCAAACGTCATATCGGCGTATGCGCCGATCGGCGCGGGTATTCCGGGATGCAAGATCGACAACACGCTCGGTGTTATGAAGGCGTATTC
>JAFXWT010000118.1 GCA_017542695.1 Clostridia bacterium | reverse complement strand
GTGACGCTGTTTCCATCCGCCGTTTTGCACGTGAGAGTCATCGCGCCGTCGCTCGACGTGTCGCTTTCCGTCGTGTAGACGCTTTCGACGGTCAGCCCGTCCATCGAAACGAACGTGCCCTCAAGCGATTCGTTTGTATCGAGTTCCGCCGCCGTTATCTTCGTCGGAACGACGGAGACATTCTTTTCGATGATCTTCGTGTCGTCGTCCGTCGGGTTGATCAGCGAGAACGAAAGTCCCGAAACCTGAAAACCGTATATCTCGTTGTTGTCGGGCGTGCCCGTTACGGACAGACGGTAGCCGGGAACGAGAAATTTCGGCGCAAGAGAGGAATACCCGCCGTAGACATAAACGCCGTAAGACTGCTGCGTGTCCTCGTCGAACGACTCGATGTAGATGCCGCCGCCGCTTTCTTTTGTGACGACGCCCTCAAAGCGCACCTTGATTCCGGAATACGCCTGCTTGTTCGAGGTCAGCGCCTTGATCGTCAGCTCGACCGTTTCGCCGTAGAAGAAGAGCGGATCGTTTTTGCCGGAATAAAGGTTGATCTTGTTCTGGCGCGCGCTCGTCAGCGCGGCGAGGGCGACGCTGCCGTATCTTGTGGACGACGAGCTTTTGCCCATCGCAAGCCCGTCTGAAAGTATCTCGATGTTGAGATTGCGCCAGACGTCGCTGCCTTTTGTTCTGTACCATACCCAAGCGAGATATCTGCCGCCCGTTGAATCGAGCTCCGCCTTGCCCTCGGTATCGCTTTCGATAACGATCTCCTCCGCGTCTTTCAGCTTCGATTTGGTGTAGATCGAGGCGGGCTTGCCCCACGGCTCGACTTTGCCCGTCGATTCGGGCGTGTCGATGGCGAGGAAGCGAACTTTTATGATCTCGCTTTTTGAATTATTGTAAAAGTGGACGGTGTCTCCGTCGACGAATTGCTCGACAGTCACGAGCCCTCTCCCCGTCTTTTCAAAGTCGGAGTCGATGCCCGCCGTGTTCAGCTTTACCTCTGTGGCAAAGTCGGGGAGCGATTTGTCGCGCGTGTAATTCCAGCCGCCGTCGTCCTCCTTCTCCCCGCATGAAACGAGCAGAAGAAGCGACGACAGCGCCATAAGCGCGACCATCAGCGCACAGAGCGCCCTTTTGATATATGTTCTTGTCATATACGTTTTATAAACAAACGGTTTCCTTATTTATTAAGTGATACGCAGCGGTTGTATGCTTCCGTAAAGAGCTGGCGGAGCTGATCCTTTGTCGTTCCGCTGTCTGCGGAGATGTAGTTGACGAGGAGCTGTCCGACCTGATCGCGCGCGTCGGACGAGCCGATGAACGCGGGGGACGTGAAGTATGCGTTCTCCTGCTCCATGCATATCTGACCGGAGAGAGCCGCAATGCCTTCCTTGTTGTTGCTTGCGCCAGCGAGGAATTCCTTGTAAGCGTCAAGCTCGAATGTCGATTTCAAAACGGGAACATATCCCGAAGCCATGGAGAATTCGGCCTGGAATTCGGGAGACGTGAGCAGGAATTTAAGGAATGTCCACGCCGCGTCGTTAACTGCCTGATCCTTCTGTTTGAGCATACATACGGACGGACCCTGGGAAATGACTTTTTTGTTCGCCGCGTCTGCCTGAGGGATCTCGGCGATGCCGACCTCAAACGGATACGTTCCGTCGTCGTTCTTCGCGGGGCACTGGTGTACCGCTCCCGCGGACAAACCGATGGACATATAAGAATGGATGACAATGCCTTTATCGTTTGCCGTGTTGTTGATGAAAAGTCCCGACGTGTAGCCGCCGTATATCTTCTGAGTCGTCATGAGACCATCGAGATACCAAGCGCGGAACTTGTCGCAGAACGACATATTTTCATCTGTGTTGAAGAGGAAACGTCCCTCGACGTCTTCAACTGCCGCGGTGTACGGTGTTTTGAGCTGTTCCGTCATTGTGATGAACCAGTTCGCCTCGGAGTCGTAGCCGAGAGGAATGCTGTTCGGGTCGATCTGCTTGATCTTCTTGATGACGTATTCCATCGAAGTCGTATCGTTGGAATCCGTCGAGAACCAGTGATCCGGAACCGAGAGACCGTTCGCATCAAAGAACGTCTTGTTGTAATACATTACCTCAGTCGATTTGGAAAACGGGAGGGAGTACATTTTTGTTTCGTCGCCGAACTGCGTGCCTTCTGCATAGTAGCCCGCGATGAAATCCTTGATCTGAGCTTCGGTAAGACCGACCGTTTCGTCGTTTATATACGTGTTAAGGTCGATGACCTTTTTCGAGCGGAGATACGTTGCGACGTGATCGGGATAGCAGTATGCGAGCGCGGGCTGTTTGCCTGCCTGAAGCTCGTTGATGACCTGATCGCGAACGTCGTCGTAACCGCCGATCGACTGCTCGTCAATAACTATTTCGGGGTAGATCTTATTGAATTCCGCGATATATTTCTGGAGTACCGTGCGGAGGTTCTGACCCATCGTGTGATAGAAAACGACAGTCGTCTTGTCGCTCTTCGCGCCCGAGCATCCCACGATCATCGAGCAGGCGAGAACGCACGAGATGAGCAGAATAAGTGCAACTAATTTTTTCATAAAATTTCCTCTTTCTGTTTTGTTTTTATATGCAAACCTCATTATGTGAGGAGAATGCCGTGGTATCTGAGATATATGCCGTTTATCCCTTTATGCCGCTGCGCGACACGCCGCGCATGATGTATTTGCGAAGGAACACAAACACAAGAAACAGCGGGATCGAAACGACCGTAACCGCCGCCATCTGCGCCGGGAAGTTCGTTTCGCCGAACTCGTCGGTAAAGCTCGCGCCGCGCAGACCGTTCGTGATGAGGCGGTGCGCCTCGTCGTTTGCAACGAGCCGCGGCCAGATGTACGCGTTCCACGCGCCCATCATTTTAAGGATCGTTATCGTGATAAGCGTCGAAACGGAGAGCGGGAGCATGACCTTCCACAGATATTTGAAATCGCTCGTGCCGTCGACCTTCGCGGCAAGGTACAGCTCGTTCGGTATCTGCATGAACGTCTGACGGAGCAGGTAGATGTAGAACACGCTGACGAGCATCGGGAATATCAGCACCGCAAACGTATTCGTAATGTCGAGCCAGCCGACCGGCTCGCTCGTGAACGGCAGGTTGCCCGACACGGTAAGATAGTTTGTGATCGTGTAAAGCTCGCCCGGCACCATCATCGTCGCCATCAGCAAACCGAACACGAGATTTTTGCCCTTGAATTGAAGTCTTGCAAACGCGAACGCGGAGAGCACCGTCACAACAAGGGACAGCGCAGTCGAAACGACACCGACAAAGAGCGTATGAAGGAACAGGTCTTTCAGGTTCGCTTTGTCGAACGCGGTGAGGAAGTTATCCCACACTATTTCGCGCGGCCAGAGCGTCGGCACGTTTTCGCGGTATTCGTCCATCGTTTTGAGCGACGAGATTATCATCCAGTAAAACGGGAATATGACGATGACCGCCATGATCGCAAGGAAGAGATAAGTTATTATCAGACGGATCACCGTCGCGGTATGCTGCGCCCTCTTTGCGCCGAGGACGTTGAGCTCGCCGCTTATTGAATTTTTATTTCTTGACATGGCGGCCTCCTCAATAATGTACTTTCTTCTTGCTCACGTAACCGTTTATCGCCGTAACGACAAGGATTATCGCAAACAGGATCAGCGACGCGGCGGATGCGTTTCCGAGGTTGCTCTTCGGAAGCATGTTGTAAACGTAACCGACTATCGTATTCATTTGTCCGTTTCCGCCGGGTCCCATTCCCTCGCCGAAGATACCGACGATGCTGGAATACTCCTTGAATCCGCCGATGAACGCCGTGATTATGACGTACGCGAGCATCGGGGAAACGAGCGGAACGGTTATCTTGAAGAACGTGCGGATCTTCGACGTGCCGTCGATCTTCGCCGCCTCGTAGTACTGTTTGTTGACGTTCTGCAATCCGCCGAGCAGGACGAGTATCTTGAACGGGATCGCGTTCCACACGATATAGGTGCAGACGACAAACATATTCGCGCCCCACGTCGAACCGACGTTGACGAAGTTGATCGGCTCGATGCCGAACACGCCGATTATATTATTGATTATACCCTGCGTTTGTATGAGGTCTCCTATGCCGACGCGGGTGAACATCGCGTTGAAAACCATGCCTATCGCGATCGAGTTCGTCACGTAAGGCAGGAAGAATACCGTCTGGAACACCTTTTGCAGCGGCTTGATGGAGTTGAGCGCCACAGCGATGAGCAGAGCGAGGATCGTTGAGATCGGCACCGTCAGCACGCAGAGGAGCACAGTGTTTTTAAGGTAGAGCTTGAAGTCGACGTGATTTATGACCGTCTTGAAATTGTCGATGCCGACGGTGAACTCCTCGCCGCCGACGATCGCAAGTCCGTTATATCCGTTCAAAAACGCCATACGGAACGTGTTGAGCAGCGGATAGAACGAGAAGATCACGAGAAGAAGCAGCGCGGGAAGAAGATAAAGCCACGCTTTTTTCTGATTTTTCACATCCGCGTTTTTGGCAAAATCGGCTTTAAGATCCGAGATCTTCTTTGTGAACCAATTTTCCTTTTTTTCGGAAGGATCTCTTTCTTTCTTTTTTATGTCATTCATTCGGCGTCACCTCAGAACAGTATTCTCTGTTCGGTCTCTTTGTCGAAAATGAACACTTTGTTCTTTTTGAGAGTAAAGTGTATTTTGCCCTCGTCGTCAGCTTTGACGCGGAGGTCTGAATCGACTATTGAGCGGACGATCGGGTTCTGCGACGACGGATGCGTCGAAACGACGGAGCAGTCGCGTCCCATGACCTCGATGTTCTCGATGGTGCAGGTGAGCGGGCCGCTTTCCGCGGGGATGAAGCCCTCGGGTCTGATGCCGACGACGACGTCCTTGCTTTCGGTAAGTCCGGGCAGATCGAGCACAGCTTCATCGCCGATATAAAGCTTCTCGCCCGTGATCTTTCCGTTGAACACGTTGATCGGCGGAGTGCCGAGGAACTTTGCGACGAAGAGATTTTCGGGGTCGTCATAGACCTTTTGCGGCTCGCCTATCTGCTGAACGACACCTTTTTTCATGACGACGATCATATCGGAAATGCTCATCGCTTCTTCCTGGTCGTGAGTAACGAACACGGTCGTTACTCCCGTTTCGCGCTGGATGCGGCGGATCTCCTCTCTCGTCTGGAGGCGAAGGCGAGCGTCGAGGTTCGAAAGCGGCTCGTCGAGAAGGAGCACGCGCGGCGTTTTTACAAGGGCGCGCGCTATCGCAACTCTCTGCTGCTGGCCGCCCGAAAGCTCGCTCGGCTTGCGGTCCATCAGCTCGTCGATCTGAACGAGGCGCGCGGCCTTCATCGCGCGGTCGAGCATTTCGTCCTTGGTGAGCTTGTCCGCGCCTTTTAGGTTCTGGAGCGGGAACAGGATGTTCTGCTTTACCGTCATGTGCGGGTAGAGGGCGTAGTTCTGGAAAACGAGCCCGACTCCGCGATGCTCGGGTTCAAGATCGGTGACATCCTGATCACCGAAGAAGATCTTGCCCGCCGTCGGCTTTTGCAGACCGCAGATCATATAAAGCGTCGTGCTCTTGCCGCATCCCGACGGGCCGAGCAGACCGATCAGCTTGCCGTCAGGTATTTCAAAATTGAAATTGTTGACAGCCGTGACCTCTCCGCCCACTTTTTTGTTTCTGCTCGGAAAAGTCTTGGTAAGATTTTGAAGGATAATTTTCATACCGTCTCCTATTGCGTTTTATTTGATTTTTTCATTTTCGTTTTAATAGAGCTTGTTTTTCTCGATATCTTCTTTTTGCTCTCTTATGAAATTGTCGCGCTCTTTATCGCTCTCGAATATCCGCTGGCTCGCCCAGTCGACGACGGCCGTATCGGCGAGGATGTCGTGGAGCATCGCGTCAGCGGCGCTGCGTATCATAACGACGACCTCGGCTATCGCCATCACGCCGAGGAGGATCAGACCGAATATCCCCGTCGTGCCCGACATGGCTGTCAGTATGAGAAGCACGGGCAGGACGAGTTCGAGCACGCCCTTGCCGATAACTCCGCGCACAAATAGCTGAATGGGGGTGATCCGCGTAAAATTCGTCCTCATCACGCCGAGCCCGAACAGCCGCTTTCCGAGCGTGCGCCCATCCTTCATGATGAGCGGCACAACGAATTCGAGCAACAGCATCGAAACGACGATCCCCGAAGCGAAAGTCACGAACGTCAGCGTGTACGCCGTCGTGATTGCATTGTTCGCCTCTTCGTCGCCGTTCATCGCGTCGACGGCTTCGCGGTAGTGATCTTTTTCCGCGTCTGTCATTATGGAGTATTGCTCCTGCGTCACGTCGTACGTAACGCCGTACTTTTCTTCGTAAGAAGCGCGGATGTCGTCGTATTTTTTCGTGTATCCGTCGATATCGAGTATCGCCGACAAAGCAAAATATATCCCCGCCACAAGGATGCTCCCGATGATGAGGTCGGCGAGAAATGCAAAAATGCGCTTGCCGAACGGCGCTTTCTGAAGGTCAATCATTTTTCACCGCCGTGACATAAAAAAGCCCGCCGCTCGATATATCGAACGGTGAGCTTGTTTCAAAAATGATATCCGACGAAAAAAGGGTAAAAATGGGCATCGAAACACGTGCCGTATGCTTTACTCTGACTACGCTCGTGATAGGCATTTCAATGTCCTTCCTCTCTTGAAAAGATCGCGCGGATATGATGTCTCTATTTATGGATATATTATATCAAAAGGGAAAAATCTTGTCAATATAATAATTATAATTATGGCACATTATTGATGTTTTTGTTGCTTTTTGACAAAAAAACGCGCCCGTGTTTATATCATAATACAATAACGAAGCGTCGCCGCACGCTTGACAAATCGGTGCCTTTGAGATATAATTTTTTTGAATGGAGATGGTTTTTTTATGGAATACATCGGAGTCGATATAGGCGGCACGAAGTGCGCCGTCGTCCGCGCCGACGAGAGCGGAAAAATACTCGAAAAAATAAGGTTCGACACGGTCGGCCGCGACGAAACGCTGTCAAAGATTTACGACGCGGTAAGCGCGCTTAAAACACCGTCCGTCGCGTCGATCGGGATAAGCTGCGGCGGACCGCTCGACTCGTCGCGCGGGCTTATACTCTGCCCGCCTAATCTGCCGGGATGGATAAACATACCGATAACCAAGATAATGAAAGAAAAAACGGGACTGCCGACGGCGCTGTGCAACGACGCTAACGCCTGCGCGCTCGCCGAGTGGAAATTCGGCGCGGGACGCGGCACGAAAAACATGGTGTTCCTCACGGCAGGCACCGGCATGGGCGCGGGGCTCATCCTCGACGGTCATCTCTACTCCGGCACATGCGACATGGCCGGCGAGATCGGTCATCTCAGACTCGCGCCGCGCGGCCCAGTCGGTTTCGGAAAAGCCGGCTCGTTCGAGGGCTTTTGCAGCGGCGGCGGGATCGGCCGTCTTGCGCGCATGGAAGCGGAAAAAGCCATATCCCGCGGAGTTTATCCAGCATACTGCAAAAGCCGCGCGGAACTTGACGGAGTGAACGCGAAAAGCGTCGCCGCCGCGGCGGACGCGGGCGACGAAACGGCAATCAAAGTCTACAAAAAAAGCGGCGCGATGCTCGGCCGCGCGCTCGCCGTGATCGTTGATATCATCAACCCCGAAATGATCGTCATCGGCAGCGTTTTCCGGCGCAGCGGTCATCTGCTCCGCGCCGAAATGGAAAAAACGCTAAAAAAAGAAGCGATAAGCTATTCGCTCGACGTTTGCCGCGTCGTTCCCGCCGAACTCGGCGACAGCATCGGAGACGTCGCCGCCGTGACGGTGGCAATGGAGATGAATCAGCGCCGTTGACGATACGAAATCATAACAAATAAAAATCCTCTTTTGCGTTCGGGCAAAAGAGGATTTTTTTGATTATCATTCCATCACCGCGTCGATAAGCTGACAGTAGCGATATGTTCCCTCATAATAAGTGTCGAAAACACCGACGACGGTGATCTCCGTTCCCGCTTGCGGATATTCGCTCGGGAATTTGCGGCCGTCTTTCAGCACGAACTCTATCCCCTGCGAGCAGCAGGCCGTCGCATCCGAGATGATGCAAGCGAAATAATATCTGCCGTCGCCCTCCCCGTAAGCGAAAGCACCTTTCATCCTGACGCTCTTTCCGATATAATCGTCCGGAGAAACCATCATATTGTAGACCTCGGCATACACCATTGTCGAGCTGAGCTTTGTCAGATCGACGTCAACCGTCGACACTTCCGCTTGCCCCGCGTTTGTCGTTTCCGTCGGATCGGCTCCGCAGCTGACGAGCGCGACGCACATAAGAGCCGCAAAAACAATACATAATATCCTTTTCATCTCCTGATGCCTCCTTTGACCGATCCTACCGTAAAGAAAACGAAAAATCCGACGATGTCGACCGCGACGATCGTCGAGCCGACGGGCGTTCCCGCGAGTATCGAAATAAGTATGCCGAGCAGAGCGCAGCTCACCGAGAACACGGCTGAGCAGATCGTGACCGCTTTGAAATTCTTGAACACGCGCATCGCCGACAGCGCGGGGAAAATTACGAGCGCGGATATCAGAAGCGAGCCGACGAGATTCATCGCAAGCACGATCACAACGGCGACGACGACGGCGATCATCAGATTGTACGCTCCCGCTTTCGTTCCCGTGGCGCGGGCGAAACTTTCATCAAAAGTGACTGAGAATATCTTGTTATAGAACAGAATGAACACCGCGACGACAATGACTGACAGTACCACGCACATCCACACTTCCGTTTTCGACAGCGTAAGGATAGACGTCGAGCCGAACAGCGTCGTGCAGACGTCGCCGGAGAGATTGCTCGATTTTGCGAAAATGTTCATCAAAAGATAACCTATCGCAAGCGCGCCGACGGATATCATCGCAATGGCGGCGTCGCCTTTTATTTTCGCGTTCTGCCCCGTCCTCAGAAGAAATATCGCGCTGACGACTGTTATCGCGAGCACGAGCGGCATTTCGTTGGTCAGTCCGACGACTGCCGCCACCGCCATGGCTCCGAAAGCGACGTGCGACAGCCCGTCGCCGATGAACGAAAATCTTTTAAGCACGAGCGTCACGCCGAGAAGCGACGAGCAGAGCGCGATCAGAACACCGACGATCACCGCGTATCTGACGAACGGATACTCGAAATAAACAGACAGTTTTTCGATGATCTCAGTCATTCGGTTCACCGCCTTTCAGAAAATACCGAGCATAATTACATCTGATGTATTCTTCCTTCGTTCCATAGAAAACTTCGTGCCCGATATGAAGGATCCGGTCGGCGTATTTTATCGCGGCTTCTATGTCGTGGGAGATCATAATGACGGTTATCCCGTCGTTTTTGTTCAGCGACTCGATGATCCCGTACATTTCATCGGTCACCTTCGGATCGAGTCCCGAAACCGGCTCGTCGAGCAGCAGCATCTTCCGCGTCGCGCAGAGCGCCCTCGCGAGAAGGACTCGCTGCTGCTGCCCGCCCGAAAGCTCGCGGTAGCACCGCTTTGTAAGCTCTGTCAACCCCATCTTTTCGATGTTTTCTCTCGCTATCCTCTTTTCTTCTTTGCAAAAAAACGGGCGTAGTCCCATCCTGTTTCCGCATCCCGACAGAACGATCTCCCACACAGACGCGGGAAAATCCTTCTGCACCGCCGTTTGCTGCGGCAAATAGCCGATCTCGTTCGGTCTGAGTCCGTCACCCGTCAGGACTTCGCCGCCGAGCGGGGCTATGAGCCCTAGTATCGTTTTCATCAGTGTGCTTTTGCCGGAGCCGTTTTCTCCGACGATGCAGAGATAATCTCCCGCTTCGACTTCAAAATTCAGTCCGTGAACGATCTCGCGCCCGTAATATCCGAGCGAAAGATCCCGACAGATGAGAAGTGCCATTCCGATCAGTCCTCCTTATTTCAATGCATCTTTCAGAACGTTCAGATTTTTTTCCATTATACCGAGATACGACGCGCCGCCGTTGACGTCGGACAACGTCGTCGACTGCATCGAGTCGAGCGTCAGTATCGCCTGATCTTTTGTTTTCGTATTTTCCTTTATCGTTTTTGCGATCTTTCCGTCGGCGCTCTCGATCTGCATTATCGCTCCGAGTCCGAGCTCGTCGACTTTTTTCGAGAGAAAGACTATCGTTTCAAAGCTCGCTTCGCTTTCGGCGGAGCATCCGACGAAAGCGGCGTAATAGTCAAGTCCGTAATCGTCTGTAAGATATCGGAACGGGAATCTGTCTCCAAACAGGAGCGTTTTGGTTTTTGCCGCTCCTACCGCATCGGCGTATTTTGCGTCGAGAGCATTGAGTTTTGCGATGTATGAGTCGGCGTTCGCGGCATAAACGACCTTATTTGATACGTCGATCTCGCCGAGCTTTTCCGATATATGTTTGCAGAGCTTCGCGGCGTTTTTCAGAGAAAGCCAGACGTGCTCGTCGTATTCGGTTTCTTCCTCGTGGTCGTGGTCGTGGTCGAGGTC
>JAFXWT010000117.1 GCA_017542695.1 Clostridia bacterium | reverse complement strand
GCTCGTGTACGACGGCAAGTATTACACCATTGGAGAAGGTCACAAGGAATTCACGGCGGACAAGCAGACAGACGGCGATTACTACGTTCTCACCCTTGCCGGTATCGCTATGGAGCTTCGTGATATGCACTTGACTGAGGCGGACGTGTTCATCGCGGCGGGACTTCCTCTGACCTGGACAAGCGGACAGAAGGCGGAGTTCTCCGCATATCTGACAAAGAACAGTGACGTATCGTTCGCTTTTCAGCGGGTAAGGTACCGTATTCACGTCACAGGTGCGAAGATCTACCCGCAGGGCTACGCCGCTGTTGCAAATTTCGCTTCCACGATGAAAGGCGTCAATATGGTCGTTGACGTCGGCAACGGCACAATGAACACGCTGACAATCATAAACGGCGTTCCGCAGCAGGGACGAATGTTCACCGAGAAGTTCGGAACGCATCAGTGTACGCTCGCCGTCAGGGAACAGTTTATGCGCCAGACCCGGCGTGAAATCGACGACTCGATCATTGAGGAGGTGCTTATACACGGCACGGCGAACCTTTCAGAGGATGATCTGAAAATCATCAGAACGACCGCGACGGAATACGTGAACGACATCTTCCGCAGGCTGCGTGAGCACGGATATGACGACAAAAGCACGATGCTTTACGTCACCGGTGGAGGCGGATGTTTGATCAAGAACTTCGGCACATTCGATTCCAAGCGCATTTTCTTCATCAACGACATCTGTGCCGCCGCAAAGGGGTATGAGCACATGGCTGAGTTGCAGTTCAAATCGGGCGTCAGTATATGAAAAGTAATGAATACAGGCTGAACGTGCGGTTCGACCTCACCGATGAAAAGCAAAAGCGGACGGCGGAAGCGCTCCAAAAACTTGACAGAAAGAAATATCAGTCGATCAACGCTTTTGTGGTGACGGCGGTCGGTGATTATCTCGACCGTCTTGAAGGTTCCGATATGATTTCTCTCGAGTCGATACGAGCGATGTTCCGGGAAGAGCTGCAAGCCGTGTCTTTTGTAAACGCTGTACCTGCAGAGAATTCACCGCCCAACATTTCCCTGACTGAAGAACAAAAGGCAGAGAACGATGCAACGATCCTCTCTGCTCTCGCCATGTTTGAATGATGCCAAAATCGCCGTATTTGGCAGTAAGGATTTTTAACCGCCGCGCATTATACTGCCAAAGTGATGCCAAAATGCGATGCACCCTGTCGGGAGATCCCAACGGTTCTGCGGCTTTGCCGTTGTCGTGGTATGCTCCACACAAAAGCAATCGGGATTGCCCTTACGGGGTGTGTCGCATACCGGAACAAGCAGGGAAAAAATATATATTTTTCCCGCCGCGAGCCGCCCCGCCGTCCCGCGCTCAGGTGACGTCCCGTCCCCTGAAACCCCTTTCACAGATTATTTGCGAATAATAATGATAATAGTTCTTGACAAATACACTCGATGGGTGTATCATGTGTATGAGGTGAAAGAATGAACATTCGTGAAATGAGAATGCGGCTTGGCGATACGCAAAGCGAGTTCGCGGCAAGATACAACATTCCTTTCCGTACCGTGCAGAACTGGGAAACCGGACTTCGCAAGCCGCCGGAATATATAATGACGCTTTTGGAAAGCCGCATACGCGAAGATCTTGTAAACAGAAAGACGGCGTCGCTTCCGAAGTACGATCCGCGCAAGAGAGATCTTCCCAAGAGGAGCGATTACGTCGGAGCGCTTTCGTGGTTAAAGGCGGTTCGTGAACGGATCGGTGAAAACGTCGTGTTTGCCTTGGACGAAGCGCTGATGTGTCAGGGCAGCTTCGGCGGCAGGAGCGACGAATATATCGTATGGGTGTACGGCGATGATACGGTTTCAAACTTCAACGGCGTTGTACTGCTCGGAAACAAGGTAAGTCCGTATTGTATCGAAGAGAAGAACGGGCTGAGATTTACAGATTTCAACAGGACGCTTTCCGACGCGCTCGCGAACTAGTCGATACTGGATATGCAGGGCATTACGGAAGCGGTCAGCAGATATTACTATTCCAACAACGAGAGCTTCAGCGGTCTGTCCGTCGCGCCCAAGTATCAGGAACGATTTGAAAGACTGGCAAACGAAGCAATAGAGTATTATAGAAACAGTTAATCAATTAGAATTCTTATGTTCTCATTGCAAAAAAGTGTGATATAATAAATTGATAAAGGATTTAGGGAGATACTACTATGACAAATTACGAAAAAGCGGTTGCGCTTTGGAAACGCAAAAAGATTACCAACGACGCTGAACTTGCCGAGGCTATGAACGGGCACAGTATAGCGTTTGCCTACCATTCGGGAAAGATCGAAAACGAGAAAATAACTTATAACGATACCCGCGAGATATTTGATCACGACGGTGTTACCTCATATACCGGCGATCTGCGTACGCTGTTCGAGATACGCAACGCCAGAGAAGCGAACGAGCTACTGCTTACAGCTTTTAATCAGAAAAGAGTCATAGACGAAACGCTTATAAAAGAGTTTCAGTTCAAATTGACGCAGAACACCTATGACACCCGCAGATGGCAGATAGGAGAACGTCCCGGCGAATACAAGCATCATGATTATATTACTGGAAAAAACGAGATAGGTGCGTCGCCGGAAGATGCACCTGAGGAACTGTCCGAACTGATTGCAGAGCTGAATAATATCCCTAAGGATAAAGTCTTGACTGCCGCCGCATATTTCCACGCAAAATTTGAAAATATTCATCCGTTTGCAGACGGCAACGGCAGAACTGGGCGTCTCTTGATGAATTATATGCTTTTGCTCCATAATCATCCTCCGGTGATTATTCACGAGGAAGATCGGAAGGATTATTACTCCGCACTTGAAGCATGGGATGAGCGTCAGGATCTTACTCCAATGATTGCGTTTTTGAAAGAGCAGACAGTGAAAACATGGCAAAAACAGATTGAGATTGCAGAACGAAAAAAGAGAGATCCCGAAAGATAACCGAACCGAATACAGCAAAAAGCCGATGAGCGTAACCCGTTCATCGGTTTTTTGCTGTTCAAATCCAAATAAGAGGAGGAAAACCGTTTGAAGAAAGAAAAGAAGAACAGGTCACCCACCGGGATATTCTTCCCCTGCACCGAAGTGCAAAAGCGGAAGATCAAAAGCATCGCCGCCAAATGCGGTCTCGGGCAAGGAGAATATATCCTGAAGCGGGCGCTCGGCTACGAACCGAAATCGGTTCCGCCGGACGCCTTTTTTGTTTTCCATGAGAAGCTCTGCGAACTGCTGGAAGCGCCCCTCTCCCCCGAAGCGGAGAAAGCGGTGCTTCGGGTGTTTGACGGAATCTACGCTCAGCTGATCGACAACAAAAAACAATCGCAGGATGAAATCAACAATGAGATAGGAGGTGATGGCATATCGCAACCGTCGGACTCTGGCCCATAAGGAACAGGCTGAAAGAGGTGATCGAATACGCTGAGAACCCGGACAAAACGACGGCGAAGGAATATCTCGACGACGATTTATCCAGCGTACTGAAGTACGCGGAAAAGGATGAAAAGACCGATCGGCGGTTATTCGTCGCCGGGATCAACTGCCCGGTGCAGCGTGCGTATGAGGCGATGACGGCAGTCAAACGGCGGTTCGGCAAAACCGGCGGTATCGTCGCCTGGCACGGATTCCAGAGCTTTCAGGCCGGCGAAGTCACGCCCGAAGAAGCGTTTGCCATCGGCAAAGAGACCGCCCGGCGGATGTGGGGAGACAAATATCAAGTCGTTGTCACCGTTCATCTGAACACGGACAACCTGCACTGCCACTTCGTTGTAAACCCGATCTCGTTTAAGGACG
>JAFXWT010000116.1 GCA_017542695.1 Clostridia bacterium | reverse complement strand
GTCATAGGAATTCGACGCATCGCTTCTTAGCTTGTTGACAGCGGCGGCATCATGAGCCGCGTCGCTGACATCCTGAAGGTGTTCGTTAAAAGAAGAATTGAGCGCTCTGGTGAGCATTTCATCCAGCGCGTCTTCTCCCGAACCTGAACCGCCTTGCTGATTCTGTCCCTGAGATTGCCCGTTTCCTTTACCGCTGCCTTTCACGTTTTGAGAGCCGGAAGCGTTTGGCAGTGAAGCGTCCTGTGTTCCGCCGGAACTCTGTGAGCCGTCACCTATCTGCGATTGCTGCTGTTTTCCATTACCTTTACCGTTTTTTCCTTTTGAGCCGGGCGGCGTCTGACCTGTTTTGGCGTCGACGTCTTTATCGTTGCCCTGCGTGTTCTGCGGCTTTTGCTGTTGCTGCTGAACGGAATCCTGCTCCGGGATCAATGGCTTCAAAAGCCGCATGATCTTCTTGGTGTAAAAGTAACAACCGCTGCAGGTGTCCGAATACTTTGCCATAACGGCGAACGGTTTGACCTTTTTCCAGAGTTCCGCAAGATCTCCGTCAAGTCGTGCCCGGCAGTGATCTACCGACACATAGTCCATAATCCAGAGAAGCATCTTCTCGATGTCCTTCATCTGATCGATCTGGCCGCCGCGATTTTCGTACAGAAATTCGTTCAGCGATTCGATAGCGTAGGCGACTCCCGGAAACTTGAACGCTCCGATCCTTTCGATCCTTGCGTCTTCCAGAATGTTGAAAAGCTCACGCCTGACCTGAACCATATTATCCGTGTCTTTCGGGTGCTTTCTGTTTGCGTCCTGAACACACTGAAAACAACTGTAAAGCGGGTGGAGCGATTCGTGAACCGCTAAGGCAAGACAGTATTCGGTAACCTTCTTCAAAGGCTCTTTTCTGAACATTTCGTGGAGCGTGTTGATCATCACTCTTTTGCCGTCTGTAAAGCCGAGCTCGGGATGATTCGGGTCAAGCAGGGTGACCGTCAACTTGTGATCGGCGGTCAGCCCTACGACCATCTTCCTGAGCATATTGCAGTAGGCGGGACTCATAAGGAACGCAAGTTTTGTTTTATCATCGATATTTTCTTTTCCCGTAAAGGGATCGTACAAACTCGCTCTCCTCATATCAACTTCTCCTTCCGAGCAGAGGTCGGATGATGTTATCGAGGACGTTGGCTTTATAATCCTCGCTCGCGCAGAGTGCACCGAGGAGGTTATAGTCAGCCGCCTCAATCACGTCTCCTAAGATCCTCGTTTGCTTTGCCCAGTTGACAAGACTTCTAGGCGAGAGCATATCCGCTGTTTCGCCGGTCTCGGCAATATCATTGTTGATCTTCTCCCACGCTTCTACCATCCGAACGATAGTCGCTTCGTCTTCGAAACGGGAGCGTTCCCTGACCATTCGGACCATTTCGTCCTGAGAGAGTCTCTCAAGGTCGAGAATGGCGCAGAATCTGTCTTTGTACGCTTCGTTGATCGGGCGCGATCCTTTTGCGTCTGGGTTAGCCGACATCATAAAGATTGAGAACTGATGGCGCTTTGCCATCGTTCCGTCAGCGAGTTTGATCGTGTACGGCGCGATCAGAATGGAGTTTTTGACCGTTCCTTCGCCTTCTGCGGCGTAGTTGTTGTCGTCGTCCATATGAACGCCGCCGCGCATAACAGTCTGGGCGAACTGGGTTTCAACGTTCGTCTTCAGCACGCCGTTATCGGCAACTGTCGTTCCGATATATTCGCTCGCGTCAGCCGTTTTATACGACTGCGTAAAACGGAACGGCATCGAGAATACGTAGGCGATCGCCACAGCCATTGTCGATTTTCCGACTCCGGGCGGGCCCTTCAAAAGTACGTTCATAGTATCTCTTTCCCCGTTCTTGAGTCCGTCCGCGATAATACGAACGACGTTCTTGAACTTTCGGGTCGGGATGTAGATACCGAGTTTTTCTTCGTCGGGGACGAGCGCCTTATCCTCTTCGGACAGATTCTCGTAAAAATCCTTTACAAGCGGGAACATTTCGTCACGAAGAGCCTGCATCTGTTCCTGGTAGGTTTTCTCTCCTTCCACGGAAAACGGATCCTTGTCTTTCGGTCGTTCAACGCCTTGCGTCAGAATAAACGATCCTTCTTTTCCTTCAAGAAGCTCCGGCGTGTAGTCGTATACTTCTCCGGGAACCATAACGAGATTTTCAATCGTTCCGAGTTCGACCGGATATTCGTCGTTCACACCTGATACAAAAGAATCGATCAGGCACCTTGATGAAACGCAATCGGCGATAACCGGCAAGTAATCCTTTGTTGATTCGCACAAGATCCCGTTCCATGCACCGGCAAGCTCGCCGTATTTGTCAGCAAGTCGCTGCATCACCATATACGGCACCGCCGCAAAGTACGGAACAGCACTTGTGCTTGATCGGATAAGCGATTGCTTTGTAGTCGCGTCCGATGGGTCGAACTGACAAGCT
>JAFXWT010000115.1 GCA_017542695.1 Clostridia bacterium | reverse complement strand
GCTTGAGCCGTGGCAGATCTACGTTATCACGTCGCACGAGGGATTTGAGCGGCTCTACGGTCGCCGCGCCGACAAGGTGCGTAAGCTCTACAACGGCATGATACCTTGCTATTTCTATCAGTTTTTCAAAAGGAGAGACACAAAATGATTTCAACGAGGATAAGACAACTTGCGGATTACGCACTGAAAAAGGGACTGATCGAAAAAAGCGACGAAACATGGGCGATAAATTCGCTCATCGCAATATTCGGTGAGGATGAATACGCCGACGCTCGCGCCGTCGAAGCGCCGCTTGAAGAGATACTCGGCGCGCTTTGCGATATTGCGGAAGCAAAAGGACTTATTGAAGGCGGAACGGTCAGCCGCGATCTGTTTGACACAAAACTGATGGGTGTGCTCACGCCGCGCCCGAGCGACGTTATATCGAAATTCAAAGAGCTTGAAAAAGAGTCGCCGAAAAAGGCGACCGACTGGTACTACGAATTCTCGAAAAATACCGATTATATCCGCACGTATCGCGTCAAAAAGGACGTAAAATGGATTTACCCCTCCGAATACGGCGACATCGACATCACGATAAATCTCTCAAAGCCCGAAAAAGACCCGCGCTCCATCGCCGCGATGAAAAACGCGGCGCAGGCGGGATACCCGAAATGCTTATTATGCCGTCAGTCCGAAGGATACGCGGGGCGAATTAACTATCCCGCGCGCGAAAATCACCGCATCATACCGATAACGCTTGGCGGGCAGAACTGGTTTTTGCAGTATTCGCCGTACGTTTACTATAACGAACATTGCATAGCGCTTTCCGCCGATCACACGCCGATGAACGTTAACGCTTCTACCGTTGTGCGCGCGCTCGATTTCGTGACGGAATTTCCGCACTATTTCATCGGATCGAACGCCGGACTGCCGATCGTCGGCGGTTCCATCCTTGCGCACGAGCATATGCAGGGCGGCAACTACGAATTTGCAATGGCGAAAGCTCCGGCGCGCAGAAAAGTCACGCTGAAGGGCTTTGAAAACGTCGAGGTCGAGCTTCCGAAATGGCCGATGCCGGTCATCCGCATCCGCTCACTTGAACGCGGCGATATCGAGCGCCTTTCGGCGCAAATATTTGAAAAATGGAGCGTTTACACAGACGAAAAAGCGTTTGTCCTCGCGCGTACCGACGGCGTCGATCACAACGCGATAACCCCGATCGCCCGCCGCCGCGGCGAAAAATACGAGGTCGACCTCGTGCTCCGCAACAACATCACGACGGACGAGCTTCCGCTCGGCGTCTATCATCCGCACCCCGATAAGCACAACATAAAGAAAGAAAACATAGGGCTGATCGAGGTCATGGGGCTTGCGGTGTTGCCGTCGCGTCTGAAAGCCGAAATGAGTGCGCTCTCGAAAGCGCTTGTTGAAGGAAAAGACGTTTCATCCGACGAGCTTATCGCAAAGCACGCCGAATGGGCGTCGCGTTTCGTCGGAAACTATAGTATTACATCCGACAATGTCAACGATATACTGAAAAAAGAAATAGGCAAAACGTTCGTCGGTGTGCTTTCAGACGCAGGTGTTTACAAGGACACACCCGAAGGCAACGCGGCGTTTGACAGATTTATCGGATTCTTGGGAGAAAAATGAAAACGACAAGAAATTACCCGCTCGTAACGGTGACAAAAAAGGCGGAAAGATCGCTTAAATACGGGCATCCGTGGGTTTACGACACTGAGATACTGTCGTCGCGCGGCGACATCGAAAACGGCGCGCTCGTCGACGTTCTTTCGGAAAAAGGAAGCTATCTCGGCACGGGATTTTTCAGCGAGACGAGCAAGATCCGCGTGCGCGTCATTTCGGACAACGCAAACGACGATTTCGGCGAGGCGTTTTTTGAGAGACGGATAAAATACGCACTCGAATACAGAAAGACCGTCATGGGCGACGATTTTTCGTGCTGTCGCCTCATTTTCGGCGAGGCTGACGGATTGCCGGGACTGACGGTCGATCGCTTTGGCGACATTCTTGTCACAGAGGTGCTGTCGTATGGCACGGACATCCGAAAAGACATGATATATCGGCTCCTCATTGACTCTTTGCGTGCTATGGGAGAGAAGGTAAATGGAATTTACCAGCGGAACGACGTGCAGATACGCCGTCTTGAAGGACTCGAAGAGTACAAGGGCTGGTACGGCGACGAGCATCCCGAAAAAACGGAGACCGAAATCGTCGAAAACGGAATAAAATACACCGTTGATTTTGAAAACGGGCAGAAAACAGGTTTTTTTCTCGATCAGAAATACAACCGCGATGCTATACAAAAGATAGCGAAAGGGCGGCGCGTGCTCGACTGCTTCACGCACACCGGCAGCTTTGCGCTGAACGCCGCAAAAGGCGGCGCCGAGCACGTGACGGCAGTCGATATTTCCGCTCTCGCGCTCGACAGGGCAAAGAAAAATGCCGAAATGAACGGCTTTTCGGACAAAATCGACTTTGTCGAAGCGGACGTCTTTGATTTTCTTTCCGACGCGTCGAACGCGAAGAAATTCGATTTCATCATCCTCGATCCTCCGGCGTTCACAAAAAGCAGAAAAACGGTGCAGAGCGCGGAGCGCGGATATAAGGATATCAATTTCCGCGCCATGAAAATGCTGCCGCGCGGCGGCTATTTTGCCACGTGCTCGTGCTCGCATTTCATGGGCGAGGACTTGTTCAAAAAGATGCTTTTTGAAGCCGCGCTCGACGCGGACGTCGAGTTGAAGCAGATCGAAGCACGGCGGCAGTCGCCGGATCATCCGATCCTGTGGAACGTGCCCGAAACAGACTACCTGAAATTCTATATATTCCAAGTAATTTGAATTGAAAAAGCACTTCGGTCGAAGTGCTTTTTTTGATTTATTCTGTTTGTTCCGTTTTCGGCGGCGTTTCGGGCGTTTCCGCCTCCGCCTTCGGAGGTTCTTTTTCTATCGTGTGGTTTTTGAACACCGACGACGCATAAACATAAATCAGCATTGCGAATATTGCCGTCTCCTGACAGTCGCTGAAAGAAAATT
>JAFXWT010000114.1 GCA_017542695.1 Clostridia bacterium | reverse complement strand
TTGCATCTTGCGCCGAGAGCTTTGAACTTCAGCTCGCGGCATTCGACGCCGTACTTACGGCAAATATAGTCTATCGCGCACCAGCCGGCGTTATGCCTTGTGTCGACGTAGTCCCTGCCGGGATTGCCGAGACCTGCCGCGATATATTCGGGAGGGCCGGAAACCTCGGGCGATCTCTTTTCTATTTTTTTGAACAGATCGAATATGCTTGCCATATCTTCGTCCTTTTTTTATTCACTCATTTTATGATAGCACATTTCGATCGGCTTTGCAACATTTTGTATATTATTTATTAAATCGTTCGATTTCTATTGAATTTGACTCGCTTTTATTTTATAATATATTGGATGATTATTCGGGGAAGGAGGCTGACGCCGTGGGCAGGATCGCAAACATACCGTTCGGAAAAGAAGGGGATTTTATGGAACAGAGCGACAACGCCGCGCCGCAAAATAATAAGAAAAAACGGAACACGGCAGGTATCGTCATCGCTGCGGTCACCGTTTGCGCCGCCGTCTCCCTCGTTTTCTTGATCGTATTGATAATAAGAAATTTTACCGATAAAGCGCGCGCCGGGGATATATACGGCGAGGCGGCAGACTTCTTCGAACGCGAGGTCGCAGCGGACGTGATGCCGAGCGCGGAACTTCCCGAGGAGCCGACCGTCTACGACAGGATAAAGGAGGGGGAAAGCTTCGTAGAAGGCGCGGCTCCGATCAGTCCCGAACTCGCCGCGATAAGGGCGAAGATAACCTCGCTCAAACAGAAAAATCCCGACGTCGTCGGGTGGATAAAGGTCGATGGAACGAAGATCAACTATCCTCTTATGAGAAGCGCCGACGGAAACGACGAGTATTATCTCGACCACGCTTACACGGGAGAGTACAACTCTCTCGGCTCGATCTTTATGGTGTCGGAGTGCGACGAGCTGCTCGAGAGGAATTACAATACGGTCATCTACGGACACAACGTCGTGAACGGGGCGATGTTCCACGACGTTATGAAGTTCTTCGACGCATCCTTCTTCGCTTCTGAAACCGTGAAAATATATACTCTTAACGGAGAATATATATACAAACCTTTCGCTGTCTATCAGACAAGAAGCGACTACGAATATATCAGGACTTATTTCGGCGGCGTGGAGCAGTTTTTGAAGTTTTGCGCAGAGATGAAGGGGAACAGCGAGGTACCCTCCGACGTCACGATGGAGGAGGGCGACACGATGATAACTCTTTCGACCTGCACCGCAACGGGATACGTCACGAAGGACAGGATCACTCTTCAGGCGAAGCTGATCGAGGTGATGCGCTGATGAGAGCTGTCGATCTTCTTGTCTGCCCGGTCTGCGGTGCGGACGTCTCGTCCGACGGGGCGCACCTTTTCTGCCTCGGCAAAAGGCGTCATCTTTTCGATATCGCCTCGAGCGGATACGTCAATCTTCTGTCTCCCGGCAGAATGTCGAACTCACGCGCTGGCGACGACAAAACGATGATACGCTCCCGCTCGGAATTTCTCGACAGAGGCTACTATTCAAAAATATCCGAGAGAGCGGCGCAGCTTATCGCGCCGTTTGCAAACGGCTCTCATATCTCGTTTGCCGACCTCGCCTGCGGAGAGGGATACCACACCTGCAGCGTGATAAAATCTTTGTCGTCGCACGGCATATCAACGACCGC
>JAFXWT010000113.1 GCA_017542695.1 Clostridia bacterium | reverse complement strand
CAGATGCGGGTGCCCGGTCCAAGCAGAGATCAGTTTGTCGTCGAGAGCTGCAGCTTCGTCAACAGTCTCTGTCCTTGCGGAATTGTTGGCAGTTGTGTAAAACTCTTCGGCGCCCTTTGCCGCAGTCACCAAATGGAAGACGGCGTCGTAATTGTCCCGGAGTTCGATTTCATTTGTTCCAAGAAATTCGAGGACTTGGGCAAATTCAAGACTGTCCATATATGCTTTGTTGTCCAGAGCGCCGCGATCGCAGACGATAAGTACTTTCCTCGCATCCATAGTCTTTGCCGCCTGTTCGAATACTTTCTCCTTATCAAGCTGCAAGCGAAGCTGACACTTTTGATATTCTCCATTCGTACCGCACGTCCATGGGGCAACGCCGCCGGTTATAAGTTCCGTTGCGGTCTCGGGAACAAACAGGACGGTGTAGCCCATCTGAGTAAAAGCGTTTTGCACCCAGCTCATAGCAGTAGACTTCCCTGCGCACGGACCTCCCGTGATAACGATTTTTGTAATATCCACTTGATTTTCTTCCTCTCTCTTTTTTAACAGATCGTCAACGCTCACCTGAAACAGCGCTGCAAGCTTTCTGATTGTTTCCACGCTCGGTTTTGCTTTTCCGACTTCCCACTTCGATACCGCCTTATTGGTAACGCCAACTTCAGCGGCAAGTTCGGATTGAGACAGTCCTGCTCTGCTTCGCAGTTCTAAAATGTAATTCCCGAATTTGTAATCATTCATTGGCGTTCCCTCCTTACATTTATATTATTGCTGCTTTTCTGACAAAAAGCAAGATGCCGACTATCGAATAGCGGTAGAACAATTTCATTTATCCTTCAGTTATCATTATTATGGCTGTTTGGATATTTGATCTCTATAAGATGCTTTATTTGCTTTTTTGTTTTTCTGACTTCCATAGCATTCTTGAATTTTTTAAGAATACTCCTTGACGGTGCACCATAAACCACGCTGCAACCTGATTCATCAATATGTTCAAGCGCGTACAAAACTTCAGCGCAGGACTGAAAGCGATCCTCTCGTATCGGTTGACAGCACTTATCAATAATCCATTCCAATCCTCCTGACAATGCGGGATTAAAACAACGGATTGGATAGATTTCATACGGCGGCTCTGCAGGACTATGACCAGTAACAAGATGATGCAATGTTGCACCAAGACTATATATATCTGCGCGAAGATCAACATGTCCCTCACCGATGAATTCTTCCGGTGTGGTGTACCCTATGGTCCCAAGATACCCTGTACTCTCAATGTTGGATTCCTTATATTCACGAGCGTAGTATTCAACGTTTATTAACATGATTTGCCCATCAGGTTTGAGCCATATTTCGCTTGGTTTCAGATTCAAGTAAAGCAGTGGCGGGTTTTGAGAATGAAGATAATCAAGCGCATCACACAATTGCTTTCCCCATTCAATTACTTTTTCCTCCGGCTGTGGTCCTTGTTCCTTTAGGATTTGAGCCAAGTCCTTGCCCTGCATATAGTCCATAACTACGATAATAGAATTATCATTTTCAATTACGTCATATATTTTATGAATTGCAGGAGAATCAAGTCGCTTGACTTTATCGATCTCTCTCTTGTAGTTATTGATATACGTTCCGGTATTTAAGCAATCTTTGAAGCATATTGCTTTTACGGCAACCTGTTTATTCATTTTTTCATCCATAGCAAGATAAACGCGGCTCACACCACCTGCGCCTATTTGCTTCAGAATTTTATACCTATCCTTCAATACTGATCCTATTTCAAGCATTCTATTCTCCTCACTTGCGTAATGATTTTATTTAACCTTATTTCTTGCGCATAATGGATTTTGATAGAGTTTTCCGGTAGTGAAATAATTATAAGATCGGCATCCGCCTGCGCATATATTGCCTTTTGGACATCCTTTACAAGAGCCTGTCAGCAAACCGTCGTTAAAATCTCGGTTATAAGAGAACGAGTTTGGATCCATCCATATACTCAGAAGTGATTTTTCTCTAAGATTACCCTCATTAAAGGAATCATCCTGCATGGATTCACAGCCTCGAACATTTCCGACGCTGTCTATACCTATACTTTTCAATCCTGCAGTACAACCCGTAAAGAATCTGCCCTGAACGCCTCTGATCTCCGGTTCTTCGGCAGTATAATAACCGATATTGTCTGCAACGCCAACGTAAAACGGAACGGTTCCATTAACACTTTTCACAAATCTTATTACAGTTCCCGCATCAAAAGAAATACTGACGCCGTTTTTATCTGCGTTTCCCATAGGAGAGCACGCTTGAATCTGCCAAGCAAAAATCGGCAAATTTCTAATAATCCCAAAAAACTCAGGAAGCAACGGAGCGTTATCAGAACGTAAAGCAGTGATAATTGAAACCGGGATTCCCGCATCCGCAACCGCATTTATTGTCTGCATCGCTCTTGAATAACTGCCGCGCTGCCTGAACGCGTCATGAACGCTTTCCGGTCCATCGAGCGACACGGCGACAGACTCTATTCGCAGTTCCTTTAATCGTTGCAGGATTTCAGGAGTCATTTGATATCCGTTCGTGATAATGCTCGTAATAATCCCGTTGCGAATCAGCGCTTCGGAAATAACGTCCCAATCACGGCGCATGAATACTTCTCCGCCGATCAGAGAAACGCGTCTGCATCCAAGCTCGGCAAGCTGCCCTACGATATCGAGACACTCATCGGTTGACAGTTCATTGTCACGCGCTTTTCCACCGGACGATCCGCAGTAAGCGCAATGAAAACAACATGCAAGCGTCAGCTCCCAAACGCAATGTTTTAGGTGGAACGGAAAATTTGCATACGTTTGATGTAAGTGATTTACTTCTTGATAATCAATCATAAGCTCTTCTCTGTTATTTAAATGGATTACCTGGGCTTGCATAAACTTCTGTAGTCAAATAGATGTCGAGCAAATCGTCGTTTGATTCATTGTTGAACGGGTATTCTTTTTCTACCGAGGGCTTCGGAATTCGAAATATATATTCCTCATTTGCAAATGCGATTATATCACCGTCAGACAACTGCACTTCTTCAAACTTATTAAGCATTTTGCCGTTAACAAAAGTATTATTAACAGCCATCCTGTCCGCAACATAAACGCAGCCATTCCTAATCAATATCGCGGCATGAACCCGTGCAACACTATTATTTTCAATGGAATAATCGACACGATCACCTCTCCCGATCAAAAAAACCGGTTCACCAATAGTTATTATTTCTTCGGTAGATCGGCGGATCAACATCGGGCGTGAATTCTTTCCTATTAATTCCGGCACCCTCACAGTATCCGATGTTTCGTTCCCGTCTTCTGCATTAGAACTTAAATCTGATTTAGTCCGCCTCATCATTTCAGGGCTGGCGTAAACTGGAGATATTATATTAGAATCATTATTAATAGGGTATTTTAAATCCTGTCTCCCGGTACAATGAGGACATTTTGAATACCTATCGGAATCGAAAAAATGACAGTTTTCACATCTTTCAACTTTCATAGCCGTTAGTTACCTTTCGTTTATTATCATTCAAATAACTGTTGATCAAATCGAACTCCGATTCGCATTTCGGACAAGTTCCTTTGCATCTGCCTTCGTAGGTGCAATCAGCAATTTCCATTGGAATACGGTACTCATCGCATATCTGTTTTCTTATGCTTTTCAAATAAGAGCATTTTTCTTTTTCGACAACAGCGTTGCTGCGAACGATGTCAAAGCCCGCTTTCACGAACGTATCTTCGATTGAAGAATTCAGATCCGGTTCTACTTCGGAAAGTTCTTCAT
>JAFXWT010000112.1 GCA_017542695.1 Clostridia bacterium | reverse complement strand
TTTGCCAACGCGGAGGGAGACGTTGATCTCGATTACTCCATTGAAGGCAACGGAGTGAAAGAAAGCATCCTGATCAAGGAGAAGAGCGACAGTTATCACTACTATTTCCGGCTTCGTGTGACGGGCTTTGAGATGAGAACCGCTGCCGACGGCGTTGGTCTCGAGTTCTACAAGACGGGTATTGATCCCGAACAGGCAGAGGCGCAGAACCCCGAGTTCGTGATGCCCGCGCCGTTTATGTACGATGCAAACGGTGAACGCAGCGACGAGGTTCGGTTCTCGGTTGAGAGAATCGAGGACGGCGTCTATCTTTTCTCGATTGAAGCGTCCTCGGAATGGATCAACGCGGAGGAACGTGTCTTCCCCGTTTGTATCGATCCGCAGCTGTTGAGTGCGAACGGCACATACAACGTCTCCGTGACGCACAATCAGTATCAGTGGTGCGAATGCGACGGTGGGTGTTGCTGTGATGAAAGCGATTGGGTACGTACCGGTCAGTACTATCTCAACAACATTCATTTGGATTATACCTACCGTTCCGAAAAAACGAACGCTATGCTTCGCATCCGGAAAAGCGAGCTCGGCATTGACAGCGACAGAGTTCTTTCCGCCAAACTGGTTTTCCGGCAGTATGTAGGGCAGCATCGTTGTGACCGCGTGATCGTTCATTTCGGCAATTCAATTCGCTACGATCATTTGGAAGGCGACGAACTGTCAGCCAACATTACCAATCTGTATAAAAATGCCGCCGGTGATTTCGACGTGGAAATGTCTATTGAGTCTTCGGGAGGAATCCGAGAGTTCTATCTGCCGACCATCGAGATCTCCTATCAGCCCGACACCGTCGAGCCGATTCGGAAAACGCTCTCGGTCGGGAAAGGTGTGAACGCGGAGTTTGACGTTCTTTCGGGGAACGAAACGGTTATCATCGACGATATTGAGGATCCGGTTCTCGGCGTTTCGGTTGCACACGTTTTCAAACCGAACAACGAGTTTGACGAATACGGCAAGGATTATCGGCTGAATCTAGATGAAAAGATGATCAAAACGAGTACGTCTCCTACCGGAGCAGAATATGCCTATACGGACGCGCTCGGAGACGTTCATATGTTTGACGAACATCTGTATCGCATCAATGCCGACGGTGAAAAAGAGTATATCATCTCCGGAATCGACTCGATTACCGCGGATGCCGACGGCCGCCTGTGGCAGAATGGAACCGAGGTGTTTCGTGAACTGACGACCGACAGAGGACTTCGCGCGTCGGCTCGCCTTGAAAATGTCGTCAACAACGCGGAATGGGTGGAGAAACGTGTTGACGAAGAAAAACAGGTCGAAGAGCAAGCAAATTCGTACAAGGATATGCTCTGCAACTTCGTCTCCGTCGACCGAACCTATGGATCTCGCAGTTCTGCCGTGACTCCCGGAAAGCTGACTTCTCCGGAACTGATTGAATCGTTTCTGAACGATATCGGTTGTCACACGCTGTTGCTCCTTACGAAAGAGGAACAACTGGGATACAAATCTTTGCTCACGCAAAAAGATTCTTTGCTTGCTTCGAGGACCTCGCTCGTCCTGCAAAAAGAGAGTTTGAGAGACAGCGCGAGAAGCCTGCTTCTTCAGTATAATTCCCCGGATTCGTTTGCTTACCAAACAAAGAGCGACACCGTGCAAAAAACCGGATTGAATCTGGAAAAGAACAGCATTCAATATCAGATTGACAATCCACAAACCGGTACTGATACTACTAGCCTATCTGCTCAATTGAATTTGATTGGCACTGAAAACACTCCCGGCACTACCCGATTCGGTCTTTTGGTTGATAGCAATAATCTGATTCAAAGTCAAGAGAATCAATGGAACAATCAAAAAGTTCTTATTGAAAACCAAATCAGAAACTTTCCGTATGAATACAGCGATATTTATACGGGTGCAACTCTTCCTCATGGGACTGTTGACGGTACGTTGACTCGTCAAAACTCTAATGCGCAAGCGCAGATCAGGGCTATTGATAAGCAACTGTCGGATTTGGATGAACAGATTAATCTGTACATTGCAAAATCTCTTACGTATCAGACTCAGTTCCGGAACTACTACAAGACCGCCGCACGCCGCAAGGGCAACACCGGCGAGAACCTGCTGAACCTCCTGGAGTGCCGTCTGGACAATGTCCTGTTCCGTCTTGCGTTTGCAAGAACGAGAATGGAAGCCCGCCAGATCGTGGACCACAGACAGGTCCTC
>JAFXWT010000111.1 GCA_017542695.1 Clostridia bacterium | reverse complement strand
GCCTTCTATAAGCCGTTCCCGCTTTCGAAGATGACGGTCGGGAGCTTGATCAAATATATAGTCCAGCAAATTTCGCTTTCGGACGTTGTTCCGCTTGCGCTCGCGATGCTCGCGGTCACCGGGATCGGTCTGTTGATTCCGTGGCTCAACAACTATCTGTTTTCGTTCGTTTTATCGTCGGACAGCGCTTCGGTGCTGATCGGCACGGCGATCTTCATGGTCAGCGCGTCGCTTTCCGTTCTTCTCTTTTCGGCGGTGCGCAGTCTTCTGATCACGCGTATCGGAACGAAGTTGAATCTGTCCGTCGAGGCGGCGACGATGATGCGCATTCTTTCGCTTCCTCCCGGTTTCTTCAAGGATTACAGCGCCGGCGAGCTGTCGAACAGAGCCGGCTACATAAACGGGCTGTGCAGTCAGATCGCAAATATGTTCCTGACGACGGGAATGACGTCGATCCTTTCGATCGCATACGTTTTCCAGATCTTCCGCTACGCGCCCGCACTCGTCGCGCCCGCGCTTCTCATCACGCTTATTACACTGATCTTCACCGTTATACAAATAATCGTGCAGATGAAGATCACCCGTCAGCGTATGGAACACGCGAGCAAGGAAATGGGCCTTTCCTATCAGCTCATATCCGGGATCCAGAAAATCAAACTGTCCGGCGCGGAGCAGAGGGCGTTTGCCAAGTGGGGCAGATTTTACGCGAAAGGCGCGAAGCTGCTTTACGATCCGCCGATGTTTTTGAAGGTCTCCTCCGTCCTGACACTCGCCGTTTCGCTTATAGGCACGATGTTCATGTATACGCTCGCGATCCGAACGCAGGTTTCGGTCGCGGAGTATTACGCGTTCAATTCCGCTTACGGTATGGTCAACAGCGCGTTTCTGGCGCTCGCCGGGATCGCGACGGGGCTTGCTCAGATACGCCCCGCACTTGAAATGGCAAAGCCGATCATGGAAGCGGAGCCTGAGATCTCATTTGACAAACAGGTAGTGACCCGTCTGTCCGGCGGTATCGAGTTGAACAACGTCACGTTCCGCTATACCGACGATATGCCGCCCGTGCTCGACGATCTGTCGCTCAAGATCCGTCCCGGTCAGTACGTTGCGATCGTGGGCAAGACCGGATGTGGAAAGTCCACGCTCATGAGGATCATGCTCGGCTTCGAGACGCCGCAGAAGGGCGCGGTATATTACGACGGACGCGATATCAAAAAGCTCGATCTTAAATCCCTTCGCCGCAAGATCGGAGCGGTCATGCAGACCGGAAAGCTGTTCACCGGCGATATCTTCTCCAATATAACGATCTCCGCGCCTTGGCTGACGCTAGACGACGCGTGGGAGGCGGCGGAGATCGCGGGTATGGCGGAGGACATACGCCGTATGCCGATGGGTATGCACACGCTGATCTCCGAAGGGCAGGGCGGTATCTCGGGCGGTCAAAGGCAAAGATTGTTCATCGCGCGCGCCGTCGCACCGAAGCCGAAGATACTGATGTTCGACGAGGCGACGAGCGCTCTTGACAACGTCACGCAGAAGCAGGTCTCCGAGGCGCTCGACCGGATGAAATGCACGCGTATCGTCATTGCTCACCGTCTTTCCACGATCCGTCAATGCGACCGTATAATCGTGCTCGATCACGGAAAGATCGTCGAGGACGGAACGTACGAGGAGCTGATCGCAAAGGAGGGCTTCTTCTCGGAGCTTGTGGCGCGCCAGAGACTCGACAACGAAAAAACTCAAAAAAGTTGAAAAAACAACTGCCGTCACGCATCAGTCTGCGTATAAATAAGCGAAAGGAAAAAACGAAAGCGAAAAAGGAGGATCACGATGACCAACGCACAGCTCAGCAGGCTCTTCGATTTTCAGCGCTTCGACGGGAACGCCCGGCTGCAGAAAATCATCGACGATACTCACCGACGCCTAGAGGCGCGGGAACTTGACAACGACGAGGTCGATCAGGTCGCCGCCGCGGGCGCGACGGAGGCGGAAAAGCCAAAAAAACCGGGGGATCTCCCGATATGACGCCTGACGAAAAAGAACGGTTTTACGCCGAATATAAAGGTAAGGTACTGTCATACATACGGTCCCGGGTCTTCAACGCTTCCGACGCAGAGGACCTTTGCGGGGACGTTTTCGTGAAAGCTTTTTCCGCGGCGGATTCATTCGATCCTTCAAAAGCTTCGGCTGGAACGTGGCTGTACTCGATCACAAGAAACACCGTGATCGACTACTTCCGTAGGTTTCATCCCACGGAAGAGATTTCGGAAGATATTTCCGACGAGTGCAGGACGGAAGACGGTATTCTTGAATCGGAAACGCTCGAAGAACTTGCGGCGGCGCTCGAACAGCTGCCGGCGGAGCTTACCGACATCGTCGTTCTACATTATTTCGACCGTATCCCGCTGACGGAGATCGCCGCGTCTCTCAATATCAGTTACGGCATGGTCAAAATCCGTCATCATAAAGCGCTTGCGCTGTTGCGCGCGGCAATGAAATAAAAAAAGAAAGAATCATTTAACAATAATTAAAATTATAATAAAGGAGAAAACAAAAATGTCAAACGAAAAAAAGCTCAAAGCTGAAGAGCTGTCCGATGAACAATTGAACGAAGCGGCGGGCGGCAGCGCACCGACCGCCGGAGACCCGGCAAAAAAGCTGAAAAAATGCGCAAATCCCAATTGCAGCAATACGCTTCCGTACGATGATCCCAGCGATCTCTGCCCAAATTGCAAGGGATCCTCCTCCGGCGGCAGCTCTTCTCCCCACGGTTTCCGTATTTTCAAAGAGCCATTTGACAGAAAATGATCAACCATTGCCAGCATTAAACCGGATAATAACAGGAAAGGAAAAACAACAATGGAAGAAAACAAAAACATCACCGAAATATTGAAAGAGATCTACGACTCTCTCACCGACGAGCAGAAAGAAAAGGCAAAGAAATGCAAAACGACGGACGAGCTTGTAAAGCTCGCGAGCGAGGAAGGTATCGAGCTTCCCGACGAAGCGCTCGACGCGGTGGCGGGCGGCGTCAGCTTCGGCGAAGAAGAAAAAAGATGTAGTGAATGCGGACGCAGACTTCCGAACAATTCCTCCAGTTCCATCTGCGCTATTTGCAGGAAATCCGCCTCCGAAAGCAGCAGAGACGAGGGGCATCTCCCAAAATTCTTCCGAGACCCTCGTTGAAAACATAAAAAGAGGGTCCGAGCGCTGCGGATATCAACCGGGATCAGGTTCAAAGGTTGCTGAGCAGTCTCAATGTAATAAGAAGGCAAAAACATCACCAAAGTATTGAAAGGGATTTGATTATTCTATTTATCATCGCAAGCACACAAAAATGCGAAGAACCGAAAAATACCGGGACTACATGACTGTAATCTCGGTATTTTCTTGCCCTGCGAATGCTCGGTCGTTTTTGCTTCGGTAACTGTCCTTAAGAACACTCTGCATTCCGGGTCTCTTTTTTTACGCCGGTCTATTTACCTATTGACAAGGTAGGTTAATAGTGGTAGAATGAGTTCCGGAAGAAACCGGACAGCTGTCCGGAGAATGAGAGGACAACCATGCAGGCGTATCTGGACAATGCCTCCACTACAAAAATGAGCCGTACGGCCCTGGATGCTATGCTTCCGTATTTCGAGACGGTGTACGGCAATCCCTCCAGTTTGCATACGATGGGACAGAAGGCGAAGGAAGCCCTGGAAGCGGCCCGGGAGACCGTGGCGGAATGCCTTGGCGCCCGTCCCGGAGAGATCTATTTCACGTCAGGCGGAAGCGAATCCGACAACCAGGCGATCAGGTCCGCAGCCCGGGCCGGTGCCCGGAAAGGGAAGCGGCACATCATCACGACGGCTTTCGAGCACCACGCCGTGCTGCATACGCTGGCCGGACTGGAAAAGGAAGGTTTTTGCGTGACCTATCTGCCGGTGGGCAGGCTCGGGACCGTGACGCCCGGGCAGGTTGCGGAAGCCATACGTGAGGACACCTGCCTTGTGACCGTGATGACGGCGAACAACGAGATCGGGACGATCCAG
>JAFXWT010000110.1 GCA_017542695.1 Clostridia bacterium | reverse complement strand
CGCTGTCGTAAGTGATCGAGCCGTCCGTCGTCAGCGGCATTGCCGAGATGAGATAATATCTCACCGCGTCGAGCCCGAAGTATTTCACCAGATCGTCGGCGTACATGACGTTGCCTTTTGATTTTGACATTTTGTCGTTCCCGAACAGTAGCCACGGATGCGCAAATACTTTTTTCGGCAGCGGCTCGCCGAGCGCCATCAAAAAGATCGGCCAGTAGATCGTATGGAAGCGCGCGATATCTTTTCCGATGACGTGAACGTCGCACGGCCAAAATTTATCATCTTTTTCACCCTTTTTGTCGGAAGCATATCCGAGTGCCGTGATGTAGTTGGTCAGCGCGTCGAGCCACACGTATACGACGTGCTTCGGGTCGAATTCAACGGGGATGCCCCACTTGAACGACGAGCGCGAAACGCAGAGATCCTGAAGCCCCGGCTTTATGAAATTATTTATCATTTCGCGGCGGATGTTTTCGGGCGTTACGAAATCGGGATTCTCCTCCATAAAATTAAGAAGTCTGTCTTGGTACTTGCTCATTTTGAAGAAGTACGCTTCCTCTTTTGCGCGCACGAGCGGCCTGCCGCAGTCGGGGCAAACGCCGCCCTCCGCCTGCGTGTCTGTAAAGAACGACTCGCACGGAACGCAGTACCAGCCCTCGTATGAGTCTTTGTAAATATCGCCCTGCTCGTAGAGCTTCGTGAATATCTTCTGAACGGCGGCGACGTGATAATCGTCGGTCGTTCTGATGAAATGCGTGTGCGTCGAGCCGAGAAGAGAACAGATGCGCTTTATCTCGGATGAAATGTTGTCGACATATTCCTGCGGCGAAATACCCGCGTCGGCGGCGTAATTTTCGATCTTCTGTCCGTGCTCGTCAGTGCCCGTGCAGAAAAAAACGTCATAACCCGTCGCGCGTTTGTAGCGCGCGATAACGTCGGCGGAAACAACGTCGTATGTGTTTCCGATGTGCGGCTTGCGCGACGCGTATGCGATTGCCGTTGTAATATAATACTTACCCTTGTTTTCCATTTTAATCTCCTGATGTTATACTATCTTTTTTCCGCCGACATATACGGATATTATGTTCATCTTGTTGTCGAGAACGACGAAATCGGCGCATTTGCCGACCTCGATCGAGCCGACTTTGTCGTATATCCCGACCATCTTCGCGGGGTT
Source organism: Clostridia bacterium (assembly GCA_017542695.1). The sequence goes on along the minus strand of JAFXWT010000110.1, from coordinate 3,775 downwards.
TTTTGTCGCGCATATCAGCGCCTCTTCAAACGATATCCCCGCAAATCGAGCGAGATTTTTCACCGACGACAGCATATCGATCACGCTCCCGACGATAACCCCGTCGGCGCGAAGCGCGCTTTGACCGGATAGGGTAAAGTTGATGCCGTTCATCACGTATTCGCCGTCGGGAAGTCCCGCTACAGAAAGCGAATCGGTGATCAGCACGAACTTGTCCTCGGCGTTTCTCTTTGCACGGTAGGCGAGCGAAATAACGTCGGGAGCGATATGGAATCCGTCGCAGATGAACTCGGCGTAAGCATCGGACTCAAGCGCCGCGCCGACGACTCCCGGCTCTCTGTGAGAGAGAGGCGACATCGCGTTGAATGTGTGAGTGAACGAACGCGCGCCGCTATTGACCGCGCGCATCGCCGTTTCGTAATTCGCGGCTGTGTGACCTATCCCGATCGTCGCCGACCTCGATACCGATCTTATCAGCCCGTCAGCGCATTTTTCGGGCGCTATAGTGAAGTGGACGCGGAGCGGGGAAGCGTCTCTTATCATTGACGATAAAACGCTCTCGCTCGGAGCTGTTATGTCGGAAACATTGTGACATCCCGGCTTCATTTCCGAGATAAACGGTCCCTCGACGTGAACACCGCAAAAGCGCGCTCCCGCGGGATTTGTGTTTGCGACGCGCTTTATCGCTTCGGTGACTTTTTTTATCGGTGCGGTCATGACCGTCGGAAAGACAGTCGTTGCGCCGGATTTTGCGTATTCGACGGAAAGCGCGGACAGTTCCGCCTCGTCGCATTCCATGATGTCGTACCCGCATCTGCCGTGTGTGTGCACGTCAATAAGCCCCGGTATCACGTAAGCGTCGTCGCCTCCGTCCGACAGGGAAACTCCTGCGAAAACGCCGTTTTCGATTGATATTTTCTTTTCCATGAATTTGCGCTTTTCGGTGTCGAAAACGTGTGCGGCCTCGATAATCATGATCATCACCTCTTTTGCCTGTATTTTCACTCGTATTATTTAATTATACAACTATATTCAGTATTTTTCAATAGTTTTTACTATATTTATTTACATTGATGACTCAAATGCGCGCCGCGACGAAAAAAACAAAGTGTCCGTTCGCCGCACGCGATGAACAGACACTTTGAATAAACATATTCAAATATTCAAATGTATAAATATATCACTTTTTCATTATTTGAGCGTATATCTCACTTTTTGACACTCCTCGGTCTTTCGCACACGCTTTCATCGCATCGTTTTTCGTCATTCCCGAGGCGACGTAATGTTCCACGTGTTCAGATACGGTCATGTCGGCGAAAAACGACGAATTTTTAATTTCATCGTCAGTCGCTCCGCCGACGACGAGCACGTATTCGCCGCGCGGCTCGGTCGTTTCGTAATGCGCTGTTGCCTCCCTGAGCGACGAAACGTTGACCTCTTCGTTTATCTTTGTCAGCTCGCGGCAGAGCGATATTTTTCTGTTGCCGAGAATGTCTGACATATCCGAAAGCGTCGATCTCAGTTTGTGCGGCGCCTCGTAAAAAATTATCGTCCGGCGCTCGGTTTTCAGCGATTCAAGCTCGCGCCGCCGCTCGTTTTTCTGCGCCGGGAGGAAACCCTCGAACACGAATTTTCCGGTCGGCAATCCCGACACGGCGAGCGCCGACACGGCGGCGCAAGCGCCGGGAACTATCCTCACCGTAACGCCGCGCTCGTGACAAAGCCGCACGATGTCCTCGCCCGGATCGCTTATCGCGGGCATTCCCGCGTCGGTGACGAGCGCGCACGACTCGCCGTTTTTGATTCGGGAAACGATCTCGTCTCCACGCTCCGCTTTGTTGTGCTCAAAATAGCTTATCATCGGCTTTTTCACACCGATGACGGAGAGCAGTTTTCCGCTGTTGCGCGTGTCCTCCGCGGCGACGAAATCGACCTCGGAAAGCACTTTTATTGCCCGCTCCGAGATGTCCGCCAAGTTGCCTATCGGCGTTGCCACAAGGTAAAGAACACCTTTTTCCGTCTTGTTTTTTTCACCTGAACCCGTCATTGAAATCTCCGTTTTCGTATATGTATTTCATATCGGATGTGTAGTTTTCGTTCGTCATTTCGCCCGCGCCGTAAATAATGAGCGGCCGCGTCGTTTTCATGCCCTTCGCAGCGCCTTTCTTCGCGCGGATCAGCACTGCCGACGGAACGTGATTTGCGGTAGGATAAACGAGAGTCATCACCTTGACCGAAAGCCCCGCCGCCTCGCACGCGGCGCAAAGCTCAGACAGACGGTCGGGGCGATAGACCGCGTAAAAAAGCCCGCCGAATTTAAGCAACCGCGCCGCTGTCGCAGAGAAGTCTCCGATGTCTCCGAAAAGCTCGTGGCGGCAGGCGATATCGGCGCTGTCGGCATTGAGCTTTCCGCTCGTCAGCCGCATATACGGCGGATTTGTAACGACGGTGTCAAACGTGCCGTCATACTCGCGCGGCAGATTGCGCATATCGGACGCGACGACGGTAATTTTATCCGAAAAGCCGTTTTCAACGATGTTTTCGCGGCAGAGATCGGCGATGCTCTCCTGGACCTCAACGCATACAGCGTCTTTTATTTTTCCGCGCGCCGCCATGAGAAGCGTTATTACGCCGCTCCCCGCGCCGAGCTCGCAAACGTGCCCCGCGCCGCGACGTACGAACGACGACAAAAGATATGCGTCCGTGCCGAAAGCGAGCGAACGCCCGTGCTGGCGGATTGTTATGTCGCTGTTTATTTTTTCGATCTTAACGCTCATTTTTGCCCCTGTTCTGCCTGAAAATCTCAAACGAGATTATCGACGCCGCCGAAGCCGCCGAAAGCGCGGCGGGGAAACGCCTGCCGTAATCGAGGCAGACCGTTTTGTCCGCCGTCGCCATGACCGGTGCGGAAAGCCCACGTCTTTCCCCTCCTATAAGGAGCAGAATGGGGAAGGACATATCGGCGTCGTAAACGCTGACGCTGTTGCGCGTTTTGTCCGCGGCAAGCACGGTATAGCCCGCATTCTTGAACAGTTTTATCGCCTCCGTCGGCTCGCCGACGTAAATTTTCATCTGCTCGCTTGCTCCCGCAGACGCCCGCGCGACGACGCCCGCGGCGCTCATCCAGTTGCGTTCGGAAAGAAGTATCCCGTCAGCGCCCGCGGCATATATCGAGCGGAGCGCATAACCGAAATTGTACGGGTCCTCTATCCCCTCGAGCATGACGTAAAAGCCGTTTTTGCCGACGTCATCGCGGCTTATCGGCTCAAACTCGCGCTCGGAGCAGAGGGCGACGATGCCGCCGTGGCTCGAGCCGATCGTCATTCCGTCGATTTCGTCGGATCTTACAAAGCATATCTCAAATCCGTGTTCTTTCGATTTTTCGCAAAGGTAGGAAAGCTCGCGCGCTTTCGATTTTTTCTTCGCCTCATCAAAGAGCACGCGCTCGATCTTTCGCGCGTTCACTCTCGATTCGCGTCCTTCGATCACGGCGCGAACGGAAACGATGCCCTCCATCACGCACGACGGGGCGAATTTTTCTTCTTCTTTCCTTACCTTTTGCATTTTCGTCCTCTTAATTATGATTTTGAGAGATGTTTCAGATTATACAGCCACGCGGCGAGCTCCTCGTGCGTTATCGCGCTCGTCGGACGGAAAGTTCCGTCGGAGTACCCTTCGGCGATGCCGAGAGAGAGCGCCTTGTCAACTCCCGCGTAAAACGCTTCCGAAATGTCGCCCTTGTCTGAAAACGTGTCGATTTTCGACGACGACGCGG
>JAFXWT010000109.1 GCA_017542695.1 Clostridia bacterium | reverse complement strand
GTACATACTGCCTTCCGTAATAACTCTGACAGCGTCTTTATCAACGGCGCCTTCAAGATTGATAACCCTCTCATTTTCATCTAAAACAGTAGTCGAGGACAACGCGGGACGAAGGGCGTCCACCGGTGTATCGGTTTCAAGCAATATGGCGGAAGTTCTCTTCATCTCTTGGGGCTGAACGTAAGGTTCTCTGAACATTCGCTCAGCGTTATCAATCATGAACTTCAATTGACTGACCTGATCGTTCAGACCCTGTATCAACTGATTCTTTTGGGTAAGACGCTCCTTAAAGGTGTCGTATATGCTTCGCGCCTTTTCCTGATTCTGCTTCAGCATATTTCTCGCCCTCGCAAGAAGGTCGCTCAGAGACATGCTTTCGAGGTCACGGCTCGTAATGTCCCCGTAAGCCAACTCACTTTCAAGGACCTTTACGCAGAATGATCTGAAATTTCGAATCAGTTCCTGTGTGTTGTCCGTCGCTTGCTGAATAAACGAATTCAGTTCCGCGATCTGCTCGTTTTTCGATTCGATCTGGCTGTTGAGACGTTGAATGATCAACTCCAGTTCTCTGTTTGATTTATTGCCCATTTGACTCCTCGCTTTCTCTGAGTACCGCCGTTTTATCCTTTGCTGTGACCGCATCCTGAAGCAGCCAGTTGTAATATGCCGAATCATCTATCTTAATGCGCTCGGCGAGCGTCTTCATATCAGTTTGAATAATCTCATAGGTGGCAAACGCCTTATCCCTATAAGACAAAGCCGTGCTTACCGTATCGTTGCTTCCGCTTTTTAGACCTGCGGACATATTCTGAAGATAGAGCGCGAGATCGTAACTCAAAATGCTCTGCATTTCCTCCTGTAAGGTTTTCTGCTCCTCCTGAACGTCGAGTGCGGAGATCTTCGGGATCAGCACGTCAAGATCGCCGTTGAGGATCGAGGTATACATAGTCGCGGCTTCGTAATTGCTATAATCGCCGTTTGCAACGTGAATATCGATGATCGTAATGTCTGTCAGCAAGTCACGGATATCCGAGAACTTCTCCTTCAGCGCATTATAATCGTCCTGCGCCTTATAGTCCGAAAAGGTCATCATATATGCTCTGCGGTTTCCGTTTTCGTCATAGTAAAACCGGGTAGAGAAGATCCCGAACAGAAGCGCGGCGGCGTAAACGACGCCGACAATGATAAATATCCTCTTCCGATATTTCCTGAACCATGCGGCAAAGCCTTTTTCCTCTTTTTCTTCCTTTGCCCGTTTCGTCGTTAAATCAATGGTTTCGACGCTCCATCTCTCACGTTTCTTCATTGCTTTCGACCTCATAGACAGCACGGAGCGCATCGTCTTTCTTAGCGTCAAAAAGGCACTCGTTCAGGAATTCCACGCCGGTTGGCGCGATCTCACCGACACGCTCTGCAAAGATGATCTCTTCACCGCAATGCTCGCATTTTATATGCTTATTGATATCTCTTGTCTGATAAGGTCCGTAAACGTAAACCTGAGATCCTTTATGCAGACGCTTCATGCACTCGTCGGCGACGTTTCCGAACACCTTTATCCACGGATAATCGGTTCTCTTTTCGGCGCCCTGTTCGCCCACGTATTGGCGGCGGTTGACCGCGACCTGAAACTGCGCGACCGCACCGCTGGTCGCCTTATCCATACGCCGGAGATTCATACATACCACGCCGATGAGTGTGCCGTTGTTGGAAAGATCGACAATTTCCACGGGATCAATCTTTTCCTGAAGAACAAGCGGATTACCGTAGGATACGATTTCGCTCAGGAAGCTGTTGACCATACTGATCTGACCGCATTTCCCGCATTTAACCGGCTTTTTCACCATCTTTGTCGTCACCATACCGCGAACTTCTACAAAAGAGCCGGGTTTCAGTTTTGTAACGTACTGCTTTGCTTTTTCCTGGCTCAAACCGTAAATGCTGATCCTCGGGTAATCCTTACGCCCGTTTTTTCTAAGGGTCATGATTGTAAACGTAACTCTGTATGTTTTGGATTCTTCATTGAAGAGAACGATCGGGGCGTTATCAAGTTCGCCGAATAAAGTAAACGAATTGTCTCTTGCCATACACTCACTCCTTCTTATAATTGAATTATCTGCCGGTTGACCGGCTATGTTCGTCCCGGAGCTCCGGGACTTGTGTTACACGGCTTCCTTATCGGGAAGTCCTTTTTTCTGCAGTCTGTCAAAAAGACTTATGATCCAGCTCATCATCTCGTCAGTATCTGTCATCATCAAGCGAGTAAGTTCCAGCGCATCGTTCAGATTCTGCTCCATACAATCGAGAAACGTATCGTCGTCAACGGAAAAATCGTATGCCAGATACATCAGAAGTCCAAGCGTGTTGAAAAAGATGTCAATCAAATATTTTCGTCTCTTCAGGACTGTTTTTTCGTTGAACGCCTTGCTGTAGTCCTGCATGAACTGATTGAATATCGAAGAGTATCTGTCCGAAAGAGTCTTTTTCTTCTCGCCGCCGACCCAGTCGACGACACGCTGCATGATATGCTCGTCTCTCGATCTGTCCGAACCGGGACATTCTCCGCGAGCAGGCACTTCCTGTCTGAAATACTTCGGGGAAAGATCCTGCTTTCCGTCGTCCGTCTTGTAAGCGCTCATCTTGCCAAGCGGGAACGTGCGGCACACGCACGGCTTGTCTTCGTGGACGCGGCAGATGTACTTGCCGTCCTTTCGGCCGAGAAAATAGCACGTTGTGCTGCCGTCCGGCTCTTCGCGATACCTGAGCTGTATGAGCGGCAGATTGGAATTGCTGCCGACATACATATTTCCGTATTTTGCGATGACTTCTTTGGCACTTTTGCCGGTCGCTCTGACCAGATGGTAGAGATCAAACGGCGTGATGATGATGTCCTCTCTGTTTCTGCAGCACCGTCCGCATTGGTCGCAGGTGAATTCAAATTCATCGTTACCGTCCAGAAATTTGATCTCACCTTTGTCGAACTGCTCCGCAAGTTTTTTCATGTACTCCTGACTGCTCATTTTTCGTTTCCTTTCTGCACCGTACATCCGAGGTGACTTTGTAATTTGAAAATTTCCTTCTTAAAATTTGAATGTACACTTACAAATTACAGGTCATTTCGGCGGCGTTTCAAGAAAACAATCAGTTAAGCTTGACTGCGGTCGTGATCCCGACAACGGTCAATGCCACACCGAGCGTGATCATGACGAGAATGATCCCGAAAATGATGAAATCTCTGATTTCGAAATGCTTGATTCTTTTAATCGGGTTTTGCATAAAGAATAGGCAGACGCCCTGAAGAAGCAGTACTACGCCGATCAGCAGCGTGAGGTTCAGACCTCCCATAGTAAAATCAATCATCATCTTCGTCACCTATTCTTTTGCCGTACCCATCCGAAAAGCTGATGTTATCGTCAGTGATAGGGATATCGACTTCGTCATGATCCGTCTCGTCTTCAAACATCTCATCCTCGTTCATCCGATCCTCGATATGCGCCAGTCTGCGCTTATCCTCAAGGCTCTTTTCGTACAGATCGTCATTGCGAAACTGCGAAAGAGGCGAATGGTTCATTCTCTTCTTTTTCGTCCAGAAACGGATCAGCAGGAAGATGAGAAAGCCCATCAATGCAAACAGGAAAATGTCGAGCGTTATATATACCCAGGTCATATCAGCCCTCGCTTCCCGCACAGTGGCATTCAACAACGACCGTAGCTGCGCCTCCGACGCCGATTCCTCTGATATTCAAGGAGTAGCCTTCCGCTTTATATGCGGAGGTGAACGTACCGTGCCCGTCAAAAAGCTGTTCCCAATCGTCGTCGATCTCATTGCCGCCGTTGAAGGCAAGCTCGCAGATATCGACGCCAAGCGTTTCGGCAACGGCGATATTCATAGTAGTCAGCGCCGCCTTGTAATCCGCTATGCTTTCATACGGCTCGCTTCCGAATACGCAGGAAGTGCTTTTTTCGTCCTGAAGATAAAACGCGATATTCCCCTTCACGCCGAAAAGCGTAACGTAATCGTATGACACAAGGCTCTCATCGTTTGCAAAAATGTTGTCTTCCGGAATACCCGCATTTGCAGGTTTGATATTGATCATTAGTCCCTTTGCAAACGCTTCGCCTATCTCCGTGTATTCCTGCTCCGGGAACAAAAGCGGTTCTTCATTCTCCGTCGAAGGGATTTTCGACTGAACGTCTTCCGGCGCGGTCGCACAGGAGGTGAGGATAAAGGCAAGAACCAACATCACTATCGTTAAGAATTGATTTCTCATTGTTCAAGGTCTCCTTGTAAATTGATCTGAGGCACAAAGTCCTCAAAGTCTGAATCGTCCAGATATTTGGTAACGGACGCCGTGACCATCTTGTCTCTCGGCGAATAGATGCGGACGATCCACAAAATGCCGTTCATATCGCGGTAGGAGTATTCATACAAATAGTCCCCTTCCGCAAGACCTACATACGGATCCTCCGGACGCTTCTCAAAAGTTTCATCGTCTGCGAATTGGATAAGCAGCGGGTCTTCCACAACCGGCAATTGTAATGCCGCTGAATAGGCCGATACGAATTCCTTGATCTTCTTTTCTTCCTCTTCCGCATGGATTTCTTCTCCTTCAAACAGGTTGAGCTGGAAATTGATTGACGTGATCCGGTCGCCGGATACGCGGACTTCGGTTTTGCCCGCGTATCCGAATTCTTCTCTGTCGGTGATTTCAAAGGCGTTGTTAACGGACAGGTTGTATCCGTCAGCGCGCACTTCGTCCGGCGTCGTATAGCCAAAACTGCTTTTTTCTTTTTCGTTCTCCGTTCCGCATGTGAAGTGAACAATCACTCCGGCAATGCACGCCGCGATTACGACAGTGGCGATAAGAATGAACGGAAGAATAACCACTTTTCCTTTAGACATAAGCTTTCTCTCCTTTAATACGGACACGGCCATTTGATTGCAATCGTTCCGCAGTGCATTGCACACCACTTGTACTCATCAACGGCAGCACACCTTGTACACATAATGTGGTAGTATCCATTCCATACATGTGTTCCCTTCGATGTGCAATAGGTATTCCATGAACACGAATGGCGCGTATTACAGCTTGCCCTGAAGTTATGCGCTTCCGTCGCAGCGTAACTGCCGGACTTTGTAGCTCCGCAGGTGTTACACTTATAATAAATTGTGCCGCCTGTGCAGACGTATCCGGTTCGGGAAGTCTCAGTCCACGTATGGTTAAAATATCGTCTTCCGGCGCATACGCTGCACTGGTCGTAATGGTTCGTCTGTCCGTTGGCAATCATACTGCCTCTGGTACAGTTCGTATTTGCATTCATGACTACGCCGCAGTTTTTGCAGTTTTGATGATGCGTTCCTTTTGAGGAAGCAGAACCGTTGTTGTCATAAACCCAGATACCGTTGCCGACATGTCCGCTCTTGGCAATATCCTCTGTGTAGGTATGTCCGCATCCTCTGGTACAGTAATAGGTTCTCGTACCGTTAGCCGTGCAGGTCGCCGCTTTTGAGACGTAGGACGTCATCGTATGGTCAGACGGACCGTCTGTGACATAATCGCAGACCGTGCAGTAGCGATAGCACTGCGACGTGTTCTTGAATGTCCAGTTGGACTTTGTATGCGCTTCAAAATCGAAGACTGCGCCGCAATTCTCGCATCCGTACCAGTGACCGCTGGCATCGCATTTTCTGACGAGGTCATAGTGGTTATCGGCGTCGTCATGGTCGACGTACATGTTGAAGTTGTGCGTCTTATTTGCCGTCACGCTGATAACAGAGGACGTGTACGTCTTATAGCACCTGCTACTCGCCGTTACAATGTAATAACCCGGAACGAGATTGATCGTATACGTCGGATCAACGCCGCTGACGGTAATCGTTGCATTTGTCGAGTGCTGATTCGCCGTCCCTGCGGAATTCGTCCGCTTGAACGTGACCGTCATACTTGAAGAAGATACCGTTCCTGTCTTAGTCATTCGCGTACTCTCGTCAAAGTACAGCGAGATCGTTCCGGAAACGGTTTTCTGAGCAACAGACAATCTGAGCGTGATCGTGTCGTTACCGGATACGAACATTTTGAAATAATATGTCGTACTTCCGATATAGGACGGAGGCGTAACAGTGATCTGATAAAAGCCGTTTTTCAGAGATGACGCGGTAAACTGTCCGTTAGCATTCGTCGTCGTATTTGATGAAAACGATGATTCGCCGAGCCTCTTGAATTTCACTGTCGCACCGGGAATTGGATCATAGTTTCCGAGTGAATCGTAGGTGACAGTTCCCGTAACGGTACCGCTTCCGGCTTCCGTTTTTTTCACCTGTCCGGAAATATCAAGTAGTCTGCCGTCAACCGTGAATGTGGAAGGAAAGTTCGACATATTCACGTACTTGTAAGGCGTATCAAGTTCGAATCTATACTCACCGTCTGGCAAGTTGTTGATACCGTAATAGAATTTGCCGTCGACAGGCGCGGTAAAATAATCGCTGTAATACGCCGTTCCGGTGGCAATATTCGTTACCTTAACTCTGCCGGAAACGGATGTATTGCTGTTTACCCATGTTCCCGAAAGACCGCTCGGTGTTCCGCGCAAGGGTTGGGAAGCATTTTCCCATTGGACGTATCCGATCAGCGTTGTTTTACCGTTCGGACTTCTCATCACGATCGGATACTCATACGGTGACGTATAGCCAGAATACTTCCCGGCGGCATTGTCGATACCGAATACCTTCGATTCGACCGCCTCGCTATAAGTCCTGTAACCGTAAGCGCTGGCAGAAAGGTTATAGTGACCATAGATAAGGTATTTATCCGAGGTCATAAGCTCCTGCGTTCCACCGGACGTACGAAGGTTCGTGATATATGTCTCAGATCTTGCCGAGGGAGAAAGCGATGTGTTAGCGGTAAACGTAGACGTTACGACCGTGCTGGTCGTGATTTTCGTCCTTGACTCGCTCCATCCGCTTCCCGTCCAACTAACCTTTTCCTCATAAAAGCCCAAACTGCCGAGACTGCCGAGCTTGAGTTCAACAATATAGGGGCAGTTCATTTGACATCCTTCATAGCCTGTGCCGGATATGACGATCTCGCCGGTTTTGCTGTAAAAGGATCGGTTCGGGAAGGTAACGGCACCGGGGTAACTGACGCTCACGTTGACGCTCCCTACGGGAACGCCCGAAAAGCCGACAAAGCCTTTCTGTCCTTCTGCAGTCGTTGCGGAAAAGGTCTTGGCGCCGGCACTCACCGTAACGGATGCTCCTGTTATCGGTTCTCCGGTGCCGTATTGAAGTACCTGCACAAACAGAAAGCCTGTATCCCCATCCACGCCGCCGAGCGCAGCGCCGCTGCCTCCGTCGCGGCTTAGATATACCCAATAATCGGATACGTTGATGATGCCGTTCAACAATTCATCAGCAGAGGTGGTATTCAGGTCGTCCCGTTTTACTTTCTTAACGTCTCCTGTAAGGTAGTAGTAAACATACTCATATTCCTCATCGGCAGGGGGCGGAATAAAGTAATCGTCGCTGACCGCCGTATCACCGAATGCTTTGATGGCGATAACAGCCTCTTTTCTGATTTTGGCGAGCGCCTCGGCATTGCCCGTATTTGCGATAATGTTATATCCGGGGAAAGTGCCCTGCCCGGCTTTTTTTGAGAAAATGTTGTATTCAGAGTTTGACCCTCCGGACGTTGAAAGTCTCGGATAATGCGCCGCCGTATCGACCTCTTCCACCGCATACTTCTGCATGATCGAAGTGAAGTAAGCGGCATTGACATCCTCGGAAGTATCGTTGCCCTTTTTGAGAAGACCGGATACGACCGGGATTGCAATAACAGCAAGGATCGCAAGGATAGCGAGAACGATCAGAAGCTCCGTCAGAGTAAACGCTTTTTTCCTGCTCGTCGTCATTGTGCCGCTTCCTCTCCGTATTCGACACATTCGGCCACCCAGACCGTCGTGTAGATCGTGTCGTCGGAGAACATGATATTCATTTCATAATCCAATCCGTTGCTCTCAAAGAGCGTATACATTACCGTGTTTCCTTCCATGACCTTTTCGATCATCTGGTCAAGCGTCAGGTCGCTGTAATCTTCAAACTCACCGCTGGTATTCATCAGCATAAAGGGCTGCGTGGCGTTACCGAGAACGGACGACATTTTGCCTTCGATATTGGCAACTGCTTCCTCAACCTCTGCTTTGCCGTCTTTACCGTTGGTGTACTCCACATAGTTGTGGACGATCATGTAAACCTCATGGCTGTCCTCAACGAAATAGAGATAGGAATATCCGTCGCCGACATCAATCTGCTTGGCAAAATCAAAGGCGTCAGAGTCAAGCATAACGTAGTTTTCCGTAGTGTTGACCAAATGGTCTTTCAGTTCCGGATCATCGACGATATCTTCAACCTTCTTCCCGAAGATCTCCTTGACAAAAAGCTCGTCGTGAGTGGAACTCAAGCCCTCGCCGGCCGGCTCATTGTTTGTTTTTTTTTGAGTGAATACGATCCCGGCAACAGTTCCGGCAACCGTAAGCACGGCAAGTACGATCGCTACGATCGCAATTACTTTTTTCTTGCGCTTCATAAACTATCTCCTTCCGAATTTTGCATATGGATCCTCCCATGCGGGATTCCATGTGGGTTTAATTTCGTATCCGGTTGGCGTCCGGATATATCCCAGCGGCTTATTTGCACAGCCGCACTGGTTCGTTGTTCTGTACGGGTCGCCTTCGTGATTGATCGGGCAGTAGCAGTAATGAGTCACGCCATTGATCACCGGCTTGTTTGCGCATGCCGTGTAGTGAGAATAACCCGTATTGCTGAAAATAGAGGACTTCGTGTAATTGCTGTCAGTCCTAGTTGTAAAGATCGTTCTGAATCCGTAACCGCCGCTGTCTGCGTTCGGCGGCGTCCATACCTGACGTCCGCTGTAATTGCTCTGACCGCCGAGCTTCATATACACCCTTCCGTTGTTGGTGACGAAAAAGGCGGAAGCGTAATTCGACGGCATATTGAGATAATTGCTTGAGGAGACGTATTGGCGGATGATAAAGCATTCGATTGAATGAGCGACTTTCGGATAATTGAGCTTATAATGTCCGCAGATTGTACAATCGGCGCGCTGGCATCCGTTAGAATAGCAGTAACTTCCGTTTGCGGACATTTCGATATCGTGGTTGACCCAGTACCATGAGCCGTATGAATGATTGTGCGTCTCGGTGGCGCTGCATCCGGTGTTTCTGCAACGACGGGTGTGAGTCGTGTCGTTGTCCGCTGTATAAGCACTCCAATTGTGTCCGGTAAGGGCAACCGATTCGTTCTTACCGTACCCGCATCTTGAACACTCATAGTGGTTATTACCGTTTGTAACGCAGGTAGAAGCGTAACTGCCTGCGGACTTGTACTGATAATCATGCGCAGTCACGGCGTTAAGCGTTCTGTTACAGTTCGGTTCAGTGCAGTAACGGTAACACCCGGTTGCGCCCGATGCGGTCCAGGCGGAATACTTGTGGGCTGTTTTATTGAAAACAGTTCCGCATTTACTGCATTCCTGCCAGTGATGCGTGGAATCCTGTTTCCAGGTTATCTTTGCGTTCGGATGACAGACGATATTCGTACCGTCAACTGTAAGGCTGAAGTTATGAGTTGACGTTGTTGTAAACGTCCGAAGTTCGTCCGCTCCGCTGTAATCCTTGTAGCAGGTAACAGAGGATACGATCTTATACTTACCGGGTACGAGTGAAACGCTGTAAGGCGCCGTCAGCCCTGTCGTCGTAACGGTAGCATCAACGGTCGAATACTTTTTTGCTCCGTCGCTTGAATACCGGACAAAATATACCTTTAGCCCAGAGAAACTACCCGTTTTATCCATTGAAGTCGTTCCGTCAGCCTTGTACCCGGACACTGTTCCGCTGACAGAGATTTTGCTGATCGGCAGACGAACCGTGAGATTGTCGTCATCCGTGACAAACAGACGATAAGTATAGGTTGTCGAGCCGATATACGAAGGCGGTGTGATCTTCAGCTGATAAAATCCGCGCCGGATCCCGCCATAGTTGCAGTAACCGTTGTTATCTGTCGTTTTCGATACATAAACAGGTTTCCCAAGACGAATGAACTGTACGGTTGCGTCAGGAATCGGATCGTAGTTGCCGTTGGCGTCGTAGGTTACGGTAACCTTCGTGAAACCCGTTCCGGGATCAAGATAATCCACCTGTGCGTTTATTACAACATCCGTCCCGTCGATCGTAACCGAATCCGGTAAATATCGCAGGGTGAGTTTATCATTCGCCTTATACGGCGACTCAAGCCAGATCGAGTATTCTCCGTCCGGAAGACCGGTGATAGTATACGGATAATTTCCCGTGGATGAAGCCGTGAAATAATCGCTGTAATACATGGCTTCAGTGCTCTTGTGCTGCATCACCACGCGGGTATTTACAGAGTAGTTTTCATACCCTTCAAGCCAAGTTCCCGTGGCGGTCGGCGTGCCCTTGAGCGGCTGTTCCGGGCGTTCCCATGTGATCGTTCCGGAAACGACGCCTTGCCCTGCGGGTCGCTTCAGAATGACCGGGTATTCATACGGCTCCGTTGCATCGGCATAGTCACCGGCGGGATTATCGAGACCGTAGATCTTTGAGGTGACCTTTTCAATATTCACACGGAAACCGCCGCCGCTTGTGAGCATATAATACGGACCGTATAACAGGAACTTTCCATCCGTGGTTAAAAGCTCCTGTTTTCCACCGGTAACCGATGGATTCGTATGGTATGTTTCATTGCGAGCTGAGCCTACGGGCGGTCTTGTAGTGTCCACAAGAAAATATGCGGAAACGATAGTATCATCCGTAACAGGAGTATCCGACGTCGTCCACGAGGAGCCGTTCCATGTGCTTGTTCTCTTGTAATATCCAATCGAACCAAGCGAGCCCATTTTCAAGGTAATTACATACGGATTTGCGGCGGAATCGCCTACATATCCGTTTTTCTTGACTGTGATCAAGCCTGTTTCGGTATAGAACCTGCTGTCGGGGAAAGCGATCGCGCCGAGTTTGGTCGCCTCAACGTATACCGAACCAAGCGAGATATCGGAAAAGCCGACCGTTCCGTTTGTTCCGGTTACTGCGGTCCTGCTCTCCGCCCCCAAACGCAGCGTAACAGTCACGCCGTCAAGAAGTGAATCAGATCCAAACTGACGGACCTGAACGAAGACCATCCCGGTACCGTTTTCGGTATTGGTCATGGATTCTCCGCTTCCGCCGTCACGACTGAGATAGACCCAGTAATCTTCGAGATTGACAACGCCGCTCTCAACGGATGCGCGCGTGATAGGAGTTTTCGTCCTCTCATCTTCGACGGCTACTTTTCCGGTCAGATAATAATAAACGTACTGAAAGTGCTCTTTTGTGGGCGACTGAACGTAGTATCCGTCAAGCGTCTTAGCGTCACTGAACGCTTTGATAGCGATGACCGCCTCTCTTCTGATCGCGTCATAGATATCATCGTCGTTATCGTAAACAAGAATGTTGTATCCCGGAAACATACCTTTGCCGGCTTTATCATGCAAGACTGCGTATTCGGAATCGGTTCCGGTCGTCGTCAGATTCGGATAGAGCAAAGCGTCGCCGACCTTTTCGTTCGCAAACTGCTGCATAATTGACGTATACAGCCCTGCGGATACTTCGTCTGTTTGCTCATTCGTCTTATTCATCACTCCCGTAATGATCGGGATCATCACAGCTGCTAGTACCACAAGAACGGCCAGGACGACGAGAAGCTCAACAAGTGTTACACCTTTTTTTGAAAATTTCATGTGATCTCCTCGTTTTAGTCTATTGACATTTTAATATTTTTGTGTTATAATAAGAACAACAAACAAGAAAGGAGCGAAACCGCAGTGAAACGTTTATTCGCTGTTCTTATTATGCTTTCCCTTCTCTGCGTCCTTTGCGGATGCGCAGAACAACCCAGTGTTTTCGTAACACCTGAAACTACGGGCGAAGCCGAGACAGTTTCGCTCGATGAAACCTCCGATACGGAGAAAGGACCCGAACCGGAAACAGAGTCAGAGACAATCCCGGAAATCGAAACAGTCACAACCTCTGAATCAAGCATTCCGGTAACAGAGACAATCGCAGAAACAAAGCCGGTCAGCACGGAGACTGTATTGGACGCTCCCGTCACAACGCAAAAGACAGAAACAGAGAAAGCCGAAACGTCGACTCCTCCCATTATCGAGAAGCAAACAGAACAGGTGACCAACACTGTTAAAACCGAACACGCCACCTCGATCTCATTTTCATTTGACCATTATGAAAGCAAGAACGAGAAAGCGCCTTTTGTCCTCGGCTCTCCGTTGTACGGGATACTTTATTCAGGCAAACGCTCTCAGATCGGTGACAGCATCACGCTCTCTATAAACGTGTCTCCCGTCAACCACACAGATCGCTTAATGATTGAAGTATCAAACGGACTTGAATACTCATTATCCAGCAATACACTCCGAGTGACCGTAAAAGAAGATGGTAACTACGGCACGGGAAGAATTTCAGTTTATGCACTCGCCGATAACGGCTCGATTTCGGCAAACGCCGATCATTCTTTTGTGATCGACCCTGCCGGAGATCCTTTTGCGGATATGGCGCCCGTTCTATCAGACTACATCCGGCTGAAAGGAATGCAATATACGCCCTTTTCGGAGGGTTACACCGCTTCCGATCCGTCAAAGAGTATTACACATTACGCCGGAGCGCCGGCATGGGACGATATGATTAACAAATCGTCTTCCGGGTGGAAAAAACAGTGCTTTGACCTGATCGACCGATATAAATCCATGGGATTTTCAAAGGTCAACTTCATCATCACCGATATTTCCGTCGGATTTTCGGCGGCGATATAATCACTAAGGCGCTTCGCCCCTTCGATGATTGAATGACGGGGCGTTGCCCCTTATTGAAACTCCTTCATACGCAGGGCGTCTTCGGATGCCCTGCACTTTTTTATCTTAGGTCGACTGTAGTCTCTCTGCCGTTCAGTTCAACGCCGGTCTTGGTTGCTGTCAGAACTCCGTCCTTGTAACAGTAGATATCATAACTTCCGGGCGGGAAAATTGACGGCGTTGTCGGAATTCCGGCAAAGGTATAGCTTTGCTTGCCTTCCTGTTTGATGATGATCCGCACAGTCGAAAGATTGACGGAACCGAAGTTAAAGACAAAGTGTCCGAACGTTTCCTCCGATACCTCGGGGTCAGGATCGTACTTGTAATTCTTGATCCTGGTTGAAGCGCTGATATTTCCACCTGTTCTGTCAAGCCAGACGTAGTACTTATAAACGTCGTCGGGACCAAGTTCGCTTGTGGTTGCGTCGATATGCTCCACGTTGACGCGCCCGATCTTGTAATAATACTTGAAGCCGTATTGCGCTCCGGCCTTCGGCGGTTCGATGAACTGTTCCGCCCCCTGGATGATGATTTTCATGCCGGAAGTCGCTTTGATAGCCGTAATCGCCGAGTGTCTGATCTGACTTTCGTTTTTCAATTCGACGCCAGGAAGCTGATCGGTTCCCGCATAATAGTAGGAATACATCTGCTCCGTTTTGCCGCCGATCTTGGTCTGCGCCGCTTCTCCGGTCGATGAGGAGTTATACAGGTTCGTGCGGAAGAAATTCTCGTCCTGATAATCTGTATGCATCCAGAGATCAATGGACAGTTCAATTTCATCCGCTTTCGTTCTGTCAGCGGTCAATCCTGATTTTTCCGTCAAGGACGAAATAACAGGTACAGAGATCAAAGCCATCAAAGCCATGATAGCCAGCACGACCAGGAGTTCCGTCAGAGTAAATCCTTCTTTCCTCATACGATCACCCGATGATGGAGTACATATCGAACATCGGCAGAATGATTGACGCTACGATAAAAGCGATAACTACGCCGAGGAAGATCGTCATAAACGGTTCGAGAAAGGTCATCGCACGAGCGATTCTTCTCTCTGTTTCTTCCTCATAGAATTCAGCCGTTTTGTAGAGCAGTTCTCCGATCTTTCCTGATTCTTCGCCGATTTTCGTCATGGAGACGGTAAGTGGCGTGAACATCTTGGTATTGTCGATCGACTGATAGATAGGAATACCTGTTTTGACGTCGGCGATCACATTGCCGAAAGCGTCTTCGAAATCCACCTGCTGCAACGAGCCTTTCGCAACGTTCAGCGTGCGAATGACCGACACTCCGCTGTCAAGCATAGATGAGGTAACGCGGGCGTATTTACCCATAATCTTGGATAAAACGATGCCTTTGTAAATCGGCACCTTGCGCAGCACGCGCTCCATATACTTTCGACTGCTTCTGCGGCTCCAAAGAATGCGGATCACCACAACAAGAGCAATGATTCCAAGGATCAGCACATACCAGTAACCCTGCAGAAAGTCCGAAATCGCGAGCATTACCTTCGTGATACCCGGAAGCTCACCGCCGAAGTCGATAAAAAGCTGTGCGAATGTAGGTACAACCTTCACCGAGAGAAAGATCGTCATACCGATGGCGAGCGTAAGCAGAATGATCGGGTAGATCAAAGCGGATTTGGCTTTGCCCGACACCTTGAGCTCTTTTTCGGTCACCATTGCGATCCTGTCAAACGCGACGTCGAGGTGTCCGTTCACCTCACCCATTTCAACCATATTGAGGACGAAAGGGGAGAAGCACTTCGGATAAGCCGCCATCGCCTTTGAAAGCGGCGTTCCGTCCGTTACGTCTTTGTGCATATGAGTCAGCATATCTTTTAAAGTTGGGTTCTTTTCGTCATCCCGTAGGACACTGAGGACGACCGGGATCGGGATCGATGCGTTTATCATAGATGACATCTGGCGAAGCATGATCGAGATCTGTTTCTTGCCTACTCTCTTAGGCATATTGAAAAGAGATTTTTTGCCTTCGCTTACCGAGACCAAATAAAGTCCCATTGCCGATACCATCGCCGCCGCTCTGTCACGGTTCGGGGCGTCGAGCTGTCCTTTTATGACCTGTCCGTCTTTCGCTTTCGCGATATATTTATACATTTTGATTCCTCCGTAATCTGTCTTTTCTATACTGCGGGGCGGCACAATCGCTGATACACGACCGGTCGGAGATCACAGACGGTCCGACTGCTAACCGGGGCAAACGCCAGCATACACCAACGCTCCGAAGAGGCTGGGAAGCTCGTTATTCCTGTACCACAGTCATCCCATAAAGGCTATAAAGCCCGTAGTCCGTTCCTTCCACTGCTTCTGTGAGCAGATACAGACCTGTCGGCAATACGAAAATTCCGTTGACCTACGGTCAGTTTTCAAAAAGACTTTGCAGTGTGCCTTTGTCGTTGCAAACTTCAAAGGCTTTATCTTTTGAGATCGTTCCTTTTTTGACAAGGTTGAAAAGCGATAACTCGAAGCTCACCATTCCGGATTTTGCACCGGTGGATATGGCGTTGTTGATCGAGGCGGTTTTCCCTTCTCTTATGTTGTTGGCGATCGCGTCGGTAATCAGCATGATCTCGTTGACCGGCACTCTTCCGAGAATGTCGGAGCGCCGCACGAGCTTCTGCGAAATGACCGCCTGCAATGCACCTGAAAGCTGAACCCTTATTTGCTGCTGCTGACTTGGCGGGAAAACGTCGATCAAGCGGTCGATCGTCTGCGCCGCGCCAAGCGTGTGAAGCGTACCGAAGACCAGATGTCCGGTCTCAGCCGCTGTTACCGCGATAGCGATACTCTCAAGGTCTCTCATCTCACCGATCAGAATCACGTCCGGATCCTGGCGGAGCGCTCCGCGCAAGGCTTCTCCGAAGCCGATGGCGTCGGCTCCGACCTCACGCTGGTTTACGAGCGCACGGATCGAGGTGTGTTTGTACTCGATGGGATCTTCGATCGTAAGAATGTGGCACGCGCGGTTTTCGTTGATGTAACGGATCATGGCGGACAGCGTCGTCGATTTACCGGAACCGGTCGGGCCCGTAACAAGGACGAGTCCGGACTGTTCGTCGCAAATCTTGTAAAGAATGTCCGGCAACCCGAGCGATTCGATTGTGCATTCGGAATTATTGAGAATGCGCACGGCTAAAGCGTGCGTCTCCTGCTGCATAAAAGCATTGCACCTGAGCCGCAAACCGTCCGTCGTCTGGTAGGCATAGTCAAGTTGTTTTTTCGTCTCCATTTCGGGCAGCTTTTCTTTCGGAGCAGAGTGCTCGATAAAGCCCTTCACATCCGAGTCGCTGAGTGTTCCCAGCCTTTCCAGACGAACGAGTTCGCCGTTGATACGGCAAATCGGCTGCTGACCTACGCTGAAATGAACGTCGGACGCATTCTGTGACATGCAGACGGAAATCAGTCTGTCAAAAGCATTTTCATTCATCCGCACTTCACTCCTTTGAATAGATCACTCTGACCGCTTCTTTTACGCTTGTGATGCCGTTCAGAAGTAATTCCTTACAACTGTCCTTCAGACTGATCATTCCCTGTTTTTTCGCAACTTCAAGAAGCTCGTCCATTGAAGCGCCGGAGAGAATCGCTTTGCGGAGTTCCTTCGTCACAAGTACGAATTCATAGATCGCGATTCGTCCGGAATAGCCTGTGTTTCCGCAGGACATACATCCTTTGCCGCGCTTTGTCAGAGTCCCGACTGGGAGCCCTGTCATTTCCGACTCCTGCTCATTGATGAAGTGATCCTCACTGCACTCCGGACAGACGCGTTTGAGAAGCCTTTGCGCCACAACGCCACTGAGGGCTGAAGTTACGAGATATTTTTCAATACCCATATCCGTCAGTCGCATAACGGCGGAAAGAGCGTCGTTTGTGTGCAGAGTCGAAAGCACCAGATGTCCGGTGATCGAGGACCTGACAGCGATCTGCGCCGTTTCACCGTCGCGGATCTCACCGATGAAAATGATATCCGGGTCATGACGGAGAATGG
>JAFXWT010000108.1 GCA_017542695.1 Clostridia bacterium | reverse complement strand
GGCCGGAGGTTCAAATCCTCTCACTCCGACCAGCAAAAAGTCTGATGACAGCTAAGTTATCAGACTTTTTTGTTTTGCTTGTCCGCTATTATTCCGTTTCATCATTATTGCACTTTATGAAAACAAGCCCCATCCGGAAAAATCGGGTTCAATAACATCTCCGTGAGGATATTAACGATATCGAGAACGACAAAAGCAACGCGGGCGGCATCTTTTAAGATACCGCCCGCGTCACTTTATCCGTCATAAATATTATCGTAAATCCGTCTTACCTGTCGCGCGCTTTTCTGCGCTTTCAATCTCGACGACGTATCCCCTGCCCGATTCGGGCTGCCATTCGTAGCGGTTTTTGTTCTCGTTCGGGAACAGGTGCGCCATTATGGCGGCGATAACGCCGCCGTGCGTGACAAGAAGGGTGTCTTCTCCCGCCGCGATAAGCTCGTTGAGCGCCTCGATCACGCGCGCGGTCATTTCGTTCCCGCTCTCGCCGCCGGGCGTTTTGTTCGCTTCGTTGTCGCCCGTGATCCATTCGATAAAATCGGGGCGATTTCTGAGCTGCTTGTACGAGAACATCTCAAACGCGCCGAGATCCATTTCGGCAAATCTCTTTTCGGCACGATGCGAAACGTCGCCGTAGAGAATAGCGAGCGTTTCCTCGCACCGCATTTTACCGCTGGTGATGATCTGCATCCTCGATACATCGGGGTAGTCAATCTTCTTTTTAGCCGCCTGAAGCTCCTTTATTCCTTTCTTTGAAAGAGAGATGTCGGTGCTCCCGCAATAGAGCTTTTTTTCGTTTGCAAGCGTTTTCCCATGACGTATAAGTATAAGTTTCATTTAAGTTTCTGCTCCAATCCGCAAAAAATTCTCGTGACCGTCTTTGCCTCGGCGGAGAGATAAGCGCAAAGCCGCCCCGTCATCTCGCGCCATGCGCGCATATCGGCACCGAGCGGCACGACGCCGCAAAAAATGTCGTCGCAGATGAGCACGCTGTTTTCCCATTCCGCACGGTGAGATGCAAATATCTCCGTCGCGTCGAAACCGTTTTTCACACATCGAAGCGTGAACTCGGCGATCTTGTTTATGCACTTTGCGCCGAACCTGATATCACAGTCTTCCGCGCAGGTGAAAATGTCGGCGTCGCCGAAGCCGTATTTTTTCTTCGCGTACGAGGTCTTTCCCTGATACGCTCCGCCAATGATAAGATCCATGTCAAATCTCCTTCATATCAACGCGTAAACGGCTATGCCGCATAGCTCGGCAAACGTCAGAGCAAAGCCCGAAATGTCCCCCGACATCCCGTCAAGCGAGCGGAATCCGCGAATCAGCGCGAGAACGTATCCGACGATCACCGCAACCGCCGCAAATCCGTACCGACCGAGGAAAACGAATCCCGCCGCAACCGCCGCCGCGAGAACGACAAGCAAAACCGCAACGTGCGATTTTTTTATCCCTTTTCTGTAAGCGCCCGCGTATTCGCTCGTCGTCATCGGACGAAGGACGGTCACGAATATCGCCGCGACACACCGCGAAACGACGGCGATCAGCATGAGCGTGAAATAAGACTTCCACTCGGTCGGCACCGCCGAAGAAAGCAGCGCGAACTGAGCCGTTATGAGCAGAATTGCGAAAACGACGGCGAATGAGCCGACGTGCGGATCTTTCAGTATCCGACGACGTTCTTCAAGATCACGCCACGACTTCACGGCATCGACGACGTCGAGAAATCCGTCGATATGTATCCCTCCGGTTATCACAAACGGGAACGCGCACAGAATCGCACCCGAAACGAGCGCGGGGAGCGGCAGCCACATGTTCACGATGAACGCGAGCAGCGTCCAGAGTCCGCCGATACACACGCCGACGGCAGGCAGAAACAACGTCATCAACGGGCGCGCCTCGTCGTCCCATTTGTGAAACGGACAAGGAATGGCGCAAAACATCGTCATGCTCATCATGAGCGCACGAAAATACTTTTTCAAAAATCAAGCCCTCCCTTGTGATATATCACGTTGCCCGCGCAAAGCTCGATCACAACGTCGCAAACTTCGGCGAGCGAGCGGTCGAGCGTGGCGAGCGCTTTTCTGTAATTCTCTGTAAAATCGTCGTAGCGCATCGCGTCGGAGAAAATATAATCTGTCACGAAAACGGTGTTTTCGGCGCGTTCTGCGAGCTTATGGAGCGATTTTTCGCACCTGTCGACCGCGTTTATGTCGGCGGCGCCGCCGTGCTCTCCGGAAAACATTTCGTTGACCAGTAAAGCCGTCACGCTGTCGACAAGGAACGTGCCGCTGTGACGATCGACGCATTTGTCGATCTCCGTGCCACATTCAAGCGTCTTGAATCCCTTTCCCGCGCGCTCGGCGATGTGCCTGTCTATTCGCGCACGATCCTCGTTGTCGTACGGTATCATCGTTGCAACGTAATAACGCGCGCCGCCGCTCGATATTTTGACGGCGACATCCTCGGCAAAAGCCGTTTTGCCGTTTTTGGAGCCGCCCGAAATCAGAATTTTCATGATATGTTTCCTTTCACGGTAAACGAGTCGGTCTTGCGAATCGGATCGAGATACGAGTCGTCGATCTCGGCTTCGTCGAACGTCGCCATGTCGTTTATGACAGTCGCGGCGGCGTCGATAACGCTCATCGCAAGCGGGCACCCGCTCCCCTCGCCGAGCCGCATACCAAAATCAAACAGCGGGCAGAGACCGAGCTCGTCCATTATGATGCGCGAACCGATCTCAAACGACGCATGCGACGCTATGAGACAGTGGCGCGCATTCGGCGACAGACGCACGGCGCAAAGCGCCGCAACCGCCGAAATAAATCCGTCGATTACCGCGGGGACGCGCATTTTCGCCGCGCCGAGAAAAGCTCCCGTCATCGCCGCTATGTCAAAGCCGCCGACTTTTGCGAGTACGTCTAATACGTCGTTTTTGTCGGGGCGGTTTATTTCGATCGCCCTTTTTATGACCGATATCTTCTTTTGATACGCTTCGTCGGTTATACCTCCGCCTCGCCCCGTCACGTCTTTGACGGAAGATGAGGTCAGCGCCGCGAGAACGGCGGAGGATGTCGTCGTGTTCCCTATCCCCATTTCGCCGACTCCTATGACGGCGGCGCCGTTTTTGACGGAGTCTTTCGCAAGCTCCGCGCCGATCATAACGGCGCGAATCGCTTCATCGCGCGTCATGGCGGCTGTTTTTGCGATATTTTTCGTGCCGTAGGCGATCTTGCGCGAAAGGACGGCGGGTTCGGCGATATCGGCGGCAACGCCGACGTCGCACACGCGTAGCTTTACACCGAATTTCTTTGCCAGCACAGCAGCGCCCGTTTTTCCACGCGTCAGATTCACCGTCTGCGCGAGTGTGACGGACATCGGAGCGCTCGAAACACCCTCCTCCGTCACGCCGTTGTCGGCACAGAACACAAGGATGTATTTGTCGGAAAAATCATTTTTGACCTTTCCCGTAATGCCTGCGAGAGCGACCGAGAGCTCTTCGAGCCGACCGAGACTGCCCGGCGGCTTTGCGAGCATCGCCTGCCGCTTTTTTGCCTCGTCCATCGCCGCACAGTCCGCTTCCGGAATGCTCAAAATCAAGTTGTAAAGCGATTTTTCCGAATAATCATTTTTATTCATTCAGAACTCGATCCCCTTTCTCCCCGCGACGCCTTTGTCGAACGGGTGCTTTTCCTTCCGCATTTCCGTGGCGTAGTCGGCAACATCGATAAGCTCTTGCGCGGGCGCGCGCCCCGTGAGAACTATCTCGCGCTTTTTGCCCTCTTTTTCAAGAAAACCCATAAGGTCCGTGCGC
>JAFXWT010000010.1 GCA_017542695.1 Clostridia bacterium | reverse complement strand
GGTTTTGACGGGTTTTGCAGACCGACCGATTTTTAAGCAGGTTAAAGGAGTGGGGTCGTGCCGACGTCAAAACACCGTCCCGCAACGGCGGGTCGGGACAGAATTGCCGGAATATTGCCCTTATTTGGGGCTTTTCCGGGGTGTTTCGGCTCATCCGTTCCAAAAACAAAAAAGCTAGCTTTTTTCTTCTGACTACGTCGGAAAAACGTCGGAAAACGGCGTTATCAGGGGCAGAGAATTTCAAGGAAAGGATCATTAAAAATGAAAACAAAAAGAAAAAACGAACTCAAAAAGCCGTTCACATTGCAGCTCACTCCGCGTGTTTCCGGGCTGATGGACGAGTACGTCGAAAAGTCCGGCGCGTACTCCCGTTCGGATTTTGTGGAGAAAGCGATCCTCAAATATGTCGCTTTTCTGGACAGGGACAAGAAATCCGAAGAGGACAGGATGATCGCCGCGGTGCGAAATCTCGAGAAACACATGGCCTCGGTACTCTTCAAAGTTGCCGGAGAGCAGGCACTGCTAAACCAGTTTATAGTTGAACAGATAGACGGTACCATTACCCCTGACGAGCTTCGCCGGCTGAGAAACAGCGCCTACGATATCGTCCGCAAACGCCACGGAATGATTTTTTTCGAGGAATCGTACGAGGACAGCTATGAAAACTGGGACGGTGAAAACTATGATGAGTAACGGGAAATCCCCTGTAAACATCCGTACAAAAATACCGGTCAAAGGAAGGAGCAGGTCATTGATAGACAGAGAGATAACGTCATATTTCAAAGGCACTCCGGACGTGATGACAGTCCTGGAGGCGGCAAAAGCGATGCGCTGCAGCAAGAACACGGTCTACACTTTGATAAAGGAAGGCCGCATCCAGGCGGTTCGCGTAGGGCTGTGTTTCAAGGTTCCGAAATCGGCTCTCGTAGACTTTATGAGCTGCGAGAAAAACTATTTTATTGTTTCTCCGGATTCTCGCTGGACTTCCGTGAAAAACTGTGGTATTTGTGTTGGTGACAATAAAAAAGTAGCCGCGAAAACACACAGGGCAAACTGAAAGGAGGGCGGTGATTTGAAAAAAATAACAGGCCACCTTGAAGAAGACAAAGGCAAATGGTACGCCGCGGTCAATCACTACGGGCCGGACAACAAGCGTCACGTCAAGTGGTACAACCTCGATGTGGAGGCAAAGAGAGGTAACAAGCGAAAGGCCGAGGAGCGCCTTACTGAGCTGCTTGAAAAGCTCAACAGAGGTACGGATTACCTTTCGGAAAGCCTTACTCCGGCGGAGCGTGAGCGATTACGGCTCTCGAATTCTCCGGTGGACGAGTATCTGGTCGAATGGCTTGAAGACCACAAGCGCAACATTACAACGCGCACATACGAGGGATACAAGTCCTATATCGACCAAAGGATCGTGCCGTATTTCCGCGAAAAGCATATTCTCGTAAAGGATATGACCGGTGACAATATCAACGCCTTCTACCGTTATCTCACGGAGCAGGGACTGAAAGGAACCTCGCAGCAGAGGTATCACTCGGTGCTTCATCTGGCATTCAAGACGGCTGTCAAGCGCCGGATCATTCCGGCAAATCCCGTTGACCAGGCGGACAGGCCGAAGTCAAAGCCCTTCATCTCGAGCTATTACAACGCCGATGAGATGAAAAAGCTGCTTGAGATAGCCGAAAAAGATGAGCTGCACCTGGTGATTTTGCTCACCGCCTACTACGGTCTGCGTCGGAGCGAGGTGCTCGGACTCAAGTGGTCAGCGATAGATTTCACGGATAAAAAGATCGCTATCCGGCACAAGGTACTCGAAGAAAGCGGAGGGATTCACGGATACGACGTTATGAAAACGAAATCTTCATACCGTACGCTGCCGCTGATATCGGTCGTTGAGGAGGCGCTCCGAAATCAGATCAGTTTCAGAGACGAAATGAAAAAGGCTTTCCGGAAAGGCTACTGCACGGATTATGAGGAATATATCTGCACGGACGCGCTCGGGAGGCTGTACAGGCCTGACTATGTTTCAGAGCACTTCGCGCTTCTGCTGAAGAATAACGGACTCAGGCATATCCGCTTCCACGAGCTCCGGCACTCCTGCGCGTCT
>JAFXWT010000107.1 GCA_017542695.1 Clostridia bacterium | reverse complement strand
TTATCATTTGCAGACGGCTTACAATGCGATCAACCCGCAGGGTTGTCTGCTTCTTTTGGTGCTTTTCTTTCAGATAAAGAAAAGCACATCCCGTCGCTAAAAAGAAAAGGGCGATAATTATTCCGCGCGAGGCGCGGAGATATTTGTGCGTTATCTCCTCATCCGTCGCCTACGGCGCCACCTTCTCCGTCAGGAGAAGGCATTCGGGCGACCGATGGTCCGAACCCCACGCGCTCACGTTGCTCGTGCGCGGGAACCCGACCTGTCGCCCCTACGACACGGCAAGGTATGTGATACCGTCAGCGCAGAGCAACACGTACCCCGCCGCGCGGGGCTACGGTTCCTTCAAAAACGAAACTCCCGAAAACTTTTTTTCTTATTTTTGTGGAAAATTATAATAATTCTGTTGAAATCTATATATTTTTATGATATAATATATATACTTAATTAAAAATCCCGAAGAATTACCTTTTTTAACCTCTTTGATGAAAGGATAAGGAATAAAATGAACTCATATAAGGAAATATGGGAGCTTATGCTCCGTGAGCTTAGCAAAAAATATTCCGAGGCGCTGATGGATCTGTGGTTCAGAAAATTCGAGCTCGTCCATTTTGACGAGAAATACGCCTTCATCGTTACGGATGACGGCGGGTTTGTCGACCTTCTCAACACAAAATACGCCCGCCAGATCGAAGAATCGTTCAAAGAGGTCATGGGGTTCGACGTGACGGCTAAAATCTTCCCGCGCGACGGATTCAGCGTTGAGGGCGCGCTCTATTCGATGGAGGCGCCGAACATCACCGACGAACAAATCGACCGGAACTTCGGCGAGGATGAGGAAAACGGCAGCTTCTCGACAATGTTCTCGCCCGACGACGAGTACACGTTTGAAAACTTCGTCGTCGGCTCGTCAAACAAATTCGCGCACGCGGTGTCGCTCGCGGTGGCAAATCACCCTGCCGTCGATTATAACCCGCTGTTCATCTACGGCTCGTCGGGACTCGGCAAAACACATCTGATGAAAGCGATCGCGCACAAGGTCAAAGAAAAATACCCAGACTACAAAATCGTGTTCGTAAAGGGCGACGATTTCACAAACGAACTCGTCGACGCTCTCGCCAAAAAGAATACGGCGGCTTTCAAGGAAAAATACCGCAAGGTCGATATGCTCCTCGTCGACGACGTTCAGTTCATCGCCGGCAAGGTTGCGACGCAGGAAGAGTTCTTCCACACGTTCAATACTCTGTTTGAAAATCACAAGCAGATCATCTTAACCTCCGACCGTCCGCCGAAAGAGATACAGCACCTCGAAGACAGGATAAAGACGCGCTTTGAAGGCGGCATGATCGCCGACATCCAACCGCCCGACACGGAGCTCCGCGTTGCTATCTTAAAAAGAAAAGCGGAAATTATGAACGTAAACCTCCCGAACGACGTGCTGACGTTCATCGGAGAAAACATAAAGAGCAACATCCGCCAGATCGAGGGCGTGATCAAAAAACTCGGAGCATACAGCTATATCACACAGTCGCCGATCACCGTTGACATCGCAAAAGGTCAGCTTTCGAGCTTTATTTCAGTAAACGCGTCACCGACGGAGACGGCGGAAAAGGTCATCGCCGCCGTGTCGAAGATATACGACGTTCCCGTCGAGGACATCAAGAGCAAAAAGCGCTCAAAGGAAATATCGACGGCAAGGCACGTTTCGGTGTACGTAATAAGAAAAGTAACTCAGATGCCCGTTGTCGATATCGGAAAGATATTCAACCGTGATCACACGACGGTCCTTGCGTCGATCGACGTCGTTTCAAACGAGATCGCGTCAAATCCCGAAACCGAACGCATCGTATCCGGTCTGATAAAGGAATTTTCGTAACAGGTTATTCTTTTGTATAATTCCATTTTTTCTTCTCATTTCAAAGCGTGAGATTTTTTCCACAATCGGTGGAAAAGTATGTTGATAACTTGCGATTGCTTGATTTTTTCAATGTGCGTAATTATTTCGGTCACGGTCGAAATAATTTACGTGAAATTTGATTTTTTCTTGTGTACGCTGAATTTTTCAAAAAATCAAACTTATACAAAAACATAAAATCATTATCCTTTTATGTAAAAAATTACCATTGATGTGACGCTGTTTTCAACACCGATAGAAAAACATTCCTCTTGTTTTTCTATATTGTCAACATTTTGATAGGAGAGAAAAATCAAGCCGACTTTATCAACAATCTTTCAAGACGTTTTCAACATCGAAAACATAAATAAAAAAGCAAAAAAATCATTTATTCACGCAAACTTTCGATTTTTTAACATTTTCCACCCAATCTAAAAAAACTAAAACCTCAAAATATTATTTTAATCAAAAGAAAGGACGGCCCGCGGGCCGGGTAAAGAAAAATGAAAGTAACGTTCAGCAAAGACGCCCTTCTTCTTGCGATCACACGCTCGCTCGGATGCGTATCGAGCGACAAGACGATGGGAAGCATCGAGGGCATTTATCTCGGTACGACATCGCAGAGCGAATGCATGATCTGCGCTTACGACTACGAAAAAGGACTGAAAACGTACATCTCCGCCGAGGTCGAGCAGAGCGGTACGATGGTCATTAACGGCACAAAGCTCGCGTCCATCGTAAAATTCATGCCCGGCAGCATCACCATCGAGACAAGCGAAAACGGCACGGCGACAATTTCGAGTGGAAAGTCAAAATTTCAACTTTACTATATTTCGGGAGAGAACTTCCCGCCGATACCGGAGCTCAGCCCCGACAGATTTTTTACTCTGCCGCAAAATGTGCTCCGCAGACTGATAAACCAGACGTCGTTTGCAATTTCACACGACGAGTCGCGTCCCGTGCTCACAGGGCTTTATTTTGAGGTAACGGCGAAAAAAGTCAGAGTCGTATCGTGCGACTCGTTCCGTCTCGCCATCCGCGACGTGAACATCGACACGAAACTCACGTCGAATACGGGTGAGGAAGAATTCCGCTTCATCCTGCCGGGAAAGACGGTGAACGAGATAGTCCGCCTTATCGACGATAAGGATGAAGATATTAAATTTTCGCTCACGCGTAAGCGCGTTATTATTTCAATGAAAATGAGATACGGCGACGAGGAACGCGAAACAACGATGTTCTCACGTCTCATCGACCAGATGTACCTCGAATACGAAAGATTTATTCCGAAAGAAAGCAAAACTTTCGTCACCATAGACAAGCGGGAGCTTTCCGACGCGCTCGAAAGAGCCGCGCTCGTCACGGAAGACAGAATTCAGGGGCAGGCAAAGAGCATAGTAAAGCTCTCGTTTGAGGGACAGATGCTCAACGTCTTTGCCGAGTCGATAAACGGCAAGGTATATAACGAAATACAGGTCGAAAAAGAAGGACCGGATCTTCTCATCGGGTTCGACTGCAAAAAACTGCTCGACATTATGACGGGATGCGACGACGAAACCATAAAACTCTCGCTCACGTCGGCGCTGATGAGTATGGTAGTCGAGGGCGCGGACACGGAGGAAAAGAACACTAAATTCCTCTATCTCGCAATTCCTATGAAGATGAGAGACAACTGAAATGAAACTGACGGGAGCGACGTTTGATAATTTTCGGAACATAGAGCATTTTTCCTTTGACTTTGATCCCGACATGAACATAATTTTCGGGAAGAACGCCATGGGAAAGACGAACGTCATCGAGGGCATATACATGTTCGCGGGCGGAAAGAGCTTTCGCCGCGTCAAAGACGCGGATCTCCGCAAATTCGGCACGGACGTGACGCAGATATCCGCAAAATTTCAGTCAAGCGACCGCGAATACACGATGGCGCTGCGCTACCGCGAAAACGGGCGGCGCGAGATGTTCAAAAACGGCGCGAAGGTGACGAGAATATCCGATTTTGTCGGCACGTTCCGCGCGGTGCTGTTCTGCCCTTACCATCTTTCGATAGTACAGACCGAGCCCGCCGTTCGCCGCGCGTTCATCGACGGCGCGATCTCACAGTTCAAGCCGAAATATCTCGCGGCGCTGATCGAGTATCAAAAAGTCGTTGAACAGCGGAACGCGCTGCTTCGCTCGTACGAGGATAAGCCGGAGGGGTTCGACATGCTCTACGACGTTTTGTCGGATAAGCTGGCATCGCTCGGCGGATATATCACCGCCGTTCGCGCGGAATATCTTAAAAGGATATTTGAACATGTCAACGAGTTGACGTGTGACATGAGTTCGGGGCGCGAGAATGTGACTTACAGTTATGACACGTCGATATCAGACGGCGGCGACCTCTTTGATGAGGTCGAAAACGAAAAAAAGTACCGCGCCGCGATAGAAAAACACCGCGAAAAAGAAAAGATCGTCGGTACCTCTCTCATTGGCGCGCACAGGGATGATTTCGAGATATTCCTCGGCGGTCGCTCGGCAAAGAATTTCTGCTCGCAGGGTCAGCAGCGCAGCATCGCGCTGGCGCTGAAGCTCGCCGAAGGCGAGATTTCGCGCGAGGAGTGCGGAGAATACCCCGTGTTCCTGCTCGACGATGTGCTCTCCGAGCTTGACCGCGACAGAAAAAATTACGTGCTGTCGCAGCTTTACGGGCGGCAGGTGATGATCACGTCGTGCGACGAGAACGATTTTTCGGGCATCGACGGCGGAAAACGGATATACGTCGAGGGCGGAAAATATAAGTATATGTGAAATTTCGCGCAGCGCGAAGTGATATGTCGCCTTCGGCGACAAACATATTTTCTTTCAAAAAAAGAAAGGAAAAAACCATGTATCTTCACATCGGAGAAAACAAAATAATCCGGAAGTCCGACGTCGTCGGGATATTTGACAGCGACACCGCGACGGTGTCGAAAACGACGCGGTCGTTTCTGAAAGACGCAGACCGTCGCGGCGCGCTCGAAACTGTCGGCGACGTTCCGAAATCATTTACCGTAACACAGAACAAAAAAGACGAAAAGATATATTTTTCACAACTGTCGTCGAAAACGCTCGCGGGACGAGCGGGCGACGGCGACGAAACAAACGAAAGGACAAAGAAAAATGACTGAGCAGATTTTCAGCCCCGCCGAAAGAGAGTATGAAGACAATCAGATCGAAGTGCTTGAAGGACTCGAACCGGTCAGAAAAAGACCGGGTATGTATATCGGCACAACGTCGCAGAGAGGGCTTCACCATCTCATATATGAGATAGTAGACAACTCGATCGACGAGGCAATGGCAGGCGTCTGCAACAAGATCGACGTCACCTTCCACAAGGACGGCTCTGTCTCCGTGCGCGACAACGGGCGCGGAGTGCCGTCCGGTATTCACGAAAAGATGGGAATACCGACGCTTGAGGTCGTATTCACCGTGCTTCACGCGGGCGGCAAATTCGGCGGCGGCGGTTACAAATTTTCAGGCGGTCTGCACGGCGTCGGCGCGTCTGTCGTAAACGCGCTCTCCGAGTGGACGGAGATCGAAAACCGCCACGACGGTGAGATCTATACCGAGCGTTTCGAGCGCGGAAAGGTGACGCGACCGTTCGCGCACGTCGGCTCGTGCGACAAGAGCGACCACGGCCTTTACGTCCGCTTTATGCCCGACGCCGAGATCTTCACGGAAACGACGGTATTCGACTATAAGACCATACTCAACCGTATGCGCGAGCAGGCGTTTCTGAACGCGGGCATCCGCATCGTCATCCGCGACGAGCGCACGGCCGAGACAGTCGAGGACGATCTCTGCTATGAGGGCGGCGTCAAGAGCTTTGTCGAGTACCTCAACGGTCAGAAATCAAGCCAGACGTTCCACGATATAATCTACATGGCAAACGACGCCGGAAACAGAACGGCCGAAATCGCCATTCAGTACAACACGTCTGATAAAGAGACGATCCTTTCGTTTGCAAACAATATCGTCACTCCCGAGGGCGGCACGCACGAGGACGGATTCAAAAACGCGCTCTCGTACGTGATAAACAACTACGCCAAGAGCAAGAATTTCTTAAAGGACAGCGATCCCGCGTTGACAGGCGACGATATGCGCGAGGGAATTTGCGCCGTCGTTTCGGTCAAGCTCGAGGAGCCGCAGTTCGAGGGGCAGACGAAAGGCCGCCTCGGCAACTCCGAGATCAGAAACTTCGTTTACACGCTCGTAAAAGAGAAGCTCGGCGAGTTCTTTGAAGAAAATCCCGCAACGGCGAAAGCGATAATCGAAAAAGCGATACTCGCTCTCCGCGCGCGCGAGGCAGCGAGAAAGGCGAGAGAATCCGTCCGCCGCAAGAACGGACTCGAATCGGGGCAAATGCCCGAAAAACTTCAGGACTGCAACGAGCGCGACCCCGCGCTGTGCGAGCTTTACGTCGTCGAGGGCGACTCCGCCGGCGGCTCCGCCATTCAGGGACGCGACTCGAGATTTCAAGCGATCCTCGCTATGTGGGGCAAGATGCTCAACGTCGAGAAGGCGCGCTCGGATAAAATTTACGGCAACGACAAGCTGTATCCGCTCATTGTTGCGCTCGGAACGGGCATCGGCGAGGAGTTCAGCATCGAGCGTCTGCGCTATCACAAGATAATCATTATGGCCGACGCCGACGTCGACGGCGCGCATATCCGCACGCTGCTGCTGACGTTCTTCTTCCGCTATATGCGCCCGCTGATCGAAAACGGGTACGTCTACTCGGCGGTGCCGCCGCTTTATAAGCTGTCGCGCGGCAAGACGACGCGAGTAGCTTATTCCGACGACGAGAGAGACATGATCTCCTCCGAAATGAGAGAAAACAATCCTAATACCAAGATAGACATCTCGCGCTTCAAAGGTCTCGGCGAAATGAATCCGCACGAGCTTTGGGAGACGACGATGGATCCCGAGCGCCGCACGCTGCGCCGCATCACGCTCGACGACGCCGAGGCGGCTGACAGAGTGTTCTCGGTGCTCATGGGTGAAGAGGTGGAGCCGCGCAAGGAATGGATCGAACAAAATGCGCGTTACGCCGTCAATCTCGACATATAAGGGGGTGAGAACATGGCACACAACAGAGATTACAAGCCGGAAGACATTGCGTTTCCGAATCAGGTGATCAACGACTCCGACCTTGTCGGAGAGATGGAAAGAAGCTACATCGAATATGCGATGTCGGTCATCGTGGGCCGCGCTCTCCCCGATGTGCGCGACGGACTGAAACCCGTCCACCGCCGCATCCTTTACGCGATGTATGAGGACGGACTGACGTCCGATAAGCCGTTCAAAAAATCGGCGACGTGCGTCGGCGACGTGCTCGGACGCTATCATCCGCACGGCGACGCGTCGGTCTACGACGCGATGGTACGTCTCGCGCAGGATTTCTCGATGAGATATATGCTCGTCGACGGTCACGGCAACTTCGGTTCCGTCGACGGCGACCCGCCCGCAGCTTACCGTTACACCGAGGCGAGAATGTCGAAGATCGCAAACGAAATGCTCCGCGACATCGACAAAAACACGGTCGATTGGGACCCGAACTTCGACGAGAGCCGCAAAGAACCGCGCGTTCTTCCGTCGAGATTCCCGAACCTTCTCGTCAACGGTTCGAGCGGTATCGCCGTCGGCATGGCGACGAATATCCCGCCGCATAACCTCACCGAAGTGATAAACGCGTGCGTCTGCGTGCTCGACAATCCCGACGCGACGCTCGACGATCTGATGCAGCACATAGAGGGACCGGACTTTCCGACAAAGGGCATTATTATGGGACGCTCGGGCATCCGTCAGGCCTACGCGACGGGCAGAGGCCGCATAGTCGTGCGCGCGCGCACCGAATTTGAGGAAACGCGCGAAAACAGAACGAGGATCATCGTTACCGAGCTGCCGTATCAGGTAAACAAACGCCAGCTTGTCAAGAACATAGCCGATCAGGTAAAGGAAAAACGCCTTGAAGGCATATCCGATCTGCGCGAGGAAAGCGACAGAAACGGCATGCGCATCGTGATCGAACTTAAAAAAGACGCAAATCCGCAGGTGGTACTTAACCACCTCTTCGCGCAGACGGCGATGCAGTCGAGCTTTTCCGTCATCATGCTCGCGCTCGTCGACGATCAGCGTCAGCCGAAAATACTTTCGCTCCGCCACATCATCGACGAATATATCAAATTCCAGGAAGAACTGATCATCCGCCGCACGAAATTCGATCTCGGCAAAGCGCTCGAACGCGCGCACCTGATCGAAGGACTGCTCGTAGCGCAGGACAACATCGACGAGGTCATCCACATCATCAGAACTGCATACGACGACGCGAAAGAGCGCCTGATGGAAAGATTTTCGCTTGACGACGTTCAGGCGCAGGCGATACTCGATATGCGGCTCAAAGCGCTTCAGGGACTCGACGTTGAAAAGCTCAAGGCCGAATACGACGAGATCGAAAAGCGTATCAGTTACTACCGCGAACTGCTTTCAAACGACGAAATGCTCCGCGGAGTGCTGAAAGACGAGCTTATTGCCATCCGCGACAAGTACGGCGACGAGCGCCGCACCGAAATTCAGGATGTCGAGGACGAGATCGACCTCGAAGACCTCATCGAGCGCCACGAATGCGTCATCACGATGACCGATTCGGGTTACATCAAGCGGGTTCCCGCCGACGTTTATACGGCTCAGCGCCGCGGCGGCAAGGGCATCATCGGCATGGGTACGAAAGAAGAGGACCTTGTGCGCGACGTTATGATAGTCCACTCGCACTCCACTCTCTTAATGTTCACAAACCTCGGCAGAGTATACGCGAAGAAGGCGTACCAGATACCCGAGGCGTCGAGAACGGCAAAAGGTACGAACGCCGTCAACATCATT
This sequence comes from Clostridia bacterium, assembly GCA_017542695.1. Next base: position 19,878 of record JAFXWT010000107.1, on the reverse strand, counting down.
GAGCTTAATCCGGGCGAGAAAGTCACGTCGATAATCTCCGTTTCGGGATTCCTTGATGACGAATACTTCGTCATGGTAACTCGCGGCGGCGTTATAAAGCGCGCCGATGTTAAAGATTTCGAGTATCAGAGAAAGGGCGGCAAGATCGCCATCAATCTCGACGAGGGCGACGAACTCGCGTTCGTAAGACACACGACGGGCGAAAACGAGATCGTCATCGCAACTCACAACGGCCGCTGCGCGCGCTTTGACGAGCGCGACGCGAGAGTAATGGGCCGTACGGCGCGCGGCGTCCGCGGCATCAAGCTCAAAGGCGACGACTACGTCATCGGATGCGAAGTGGTCGATAACGAAAAGAAACTCATCACCGTCACGGAAAAGGGCTACGGCAAGCGGAGCGAATTCGACTGCTTCATGGCTCACGCGCGCGGCACAACGGGCATCATCTGCCACAAGATCACGGACAAGACGGGCGCGCTCGCAGGCATCGCCGCCGTTTCGGACAGCGACGACATCATGATAATCACAAACGAAGGCACACTGATAAGAACGCCCGTAAATGAAATAAATATCTTCGGCTCCAACACCTCGGGCGTTAAGGTCATGAGGATCGAGGGCGAAACGAAGATCGTCAAGTTCGCGGCGGTAAAGAGCGACGAGGAAGAGGATAAAGAACTCGCGGAAGCGGCAGAGGAAGCGAAAGCGACGTCTCCCGTCGAAACCATCCCCGTTGAAGAAGACAGCGACGAAGAATAAGAAAGGAACGGCAAAATGAAAGCAACGAAGAAAAAACCCGCAGTTGAACAGATAGGCGGAGAAGAAAAGAAAAAAGCTCTTCAAGCCGCCATTTCACAGATCGAAAAGGATTTTGGAAAAGGAACGATCATGCGTCTCGGCGAGAACGCGCGCATGAACGTCGAGGCCGTTCCGACAGGATCGCTCACGCTCGACCTCGCTCTCGGCATCGGCGGCGTTCCGCGCGGCAGGATCGTCGAGATATTCGGGCCGGAATCGTCGGGTAAAACGACGGTCGCGCTCCACATTGTCGCCGAGGTGCAGAAGCTCGGCGGCACGGCGGCGTTCATCGACGCGGAACACGCGCTCGACCCCGTTTACGCAAAGGCGCTCGGCGTCGATATCGAGGAGCTCCTCGTTTCCCAGCCGGACAGCGGCGAGCAGGCGCTCGACGTAACGGAGCATCTCGTCCGCTCAGGCGCGGTCGACGTGGTTGTTGTAGACTCGGTGGCGGCTCTCGTTCCGCAGCAGGAGATCGACGGCACGATGGGCGCGAGTCACGTCGGACTTCAGGCACGCCTTATGTCGCAGGCGCTGCGCAAGCTCTCCGGTATTATCTCAAAGACTAACTGCGTTGCGATATTCATAAACCAGCTCCGCGAGAAAGTCGGAGTTATGTACGGCAATCCCGAAACGACGACGGGCGGACGCGCGCTGAAATTCTACGCTTCGGTGCGTCTTGACGTGCGCAAAACAGAATCACTCAAACAGGGCAGCGACGTTTACGGCAACAAGGTCAAGGTCAAGATCGTCAAAAACAAAGTCGCGCCGCCGTTCAAGGTCGCGGAATTTGAAATAATCTACGGCAAGGGCATTTCAAAAGCCGGCGAGATACTCGAGATCGCGTCGAACCTTGACATCATCAAAAAGAGCGGCTCGTTCTTCTACTACAACGGCGAAAAACTGGCGCAGGGCAAGGACGCGGCGCGCACCGTGCTCGAATCGAACAAGAAGCTCGCCGATGAGATCGAAGCGAAGATCAAAGAGCAGGCGCAGAACGTCGATCTCGTTCCCGAGGAGGCGTATTCGCTCGAGGACGACGACGATCCGACGGGCGAGATCCACGGCGACGGCATCGAGGACGGAGACGGATTCGACATCCGCGTTCTCGGTGTGGAAGCTGACGAATAATGGATTATTTTATCATTGAAACGGCCCCCTCGCCGAGCGGCGAGGAGGTCGTTTGCAAAATGGAAGCGCGCGAAGGGCGCAGTATCCGGCAGATAAAAGGCGAGATCGCCGCCGACTTTTTCGGAGAGCTTAACATCCCGATCAAGCTCGGGTGCGAGTCGAGAGTGACGGAGGAAAAATTCGGGCGCATCGAATACGCGATGAAAAAGACAGACGCGGTCAAAGCGGGGCTGAAATTGCTCTCGTTCGCGCCGAATACGAAGCGGGCGCTGCGTGAAAAACTTGTCGTTCGCGGCGTCAGCCGCGACGTTGCGGCGGACGCGGTCGAGTTTCTCGCCGACTGCGGCTACATAAACGAATACGAAATGGCGCTCTCTCTCGTATCCGACATGGCGAAACGCCGTCAGTACGGGCGGATCAGGATCAAAAACGAGATGTTCGCCAAGGGATTCGAGCGCGAAACGGCGTCGCGCGCGCTTGACGACAGCGATATCGACTACGTCGGCATTTGCGCCGAGCGCGTTCGCAAAATGGGCGGCACATCATCGTTTGTCGAGCGCGACGCAAGGATGAAAAACGTGTCGAATCTTGCGCGCTGCGGATTTACGACCGACGAGATCAAAGAAGCTCTGGCGCTTGTCAAAAAAGAAGAGCAATAAGAAAAACCGATCGAAGGGCGGTGCACCGCCAAAAGATCGGTTTTTTTGTATCATTTCCTCATTTTCGCACACAATATGAAAAAAACGGAGGCGAAAATGATATATATTATGGCGGCGGCAAAGTCCGTTGTATCAGTCGTCGTGCTGTTTTTGCTGACGAAAATAATGGGGCGGCGGCAGGTGTCGCAGCTGTCGCTGTTCGACTACGTAAACGGCATATCTTTCGGCTCGATAGCCGCCGAAATAGCGATATCAAAAGACGACGAAGACCTGCTGATCGGCATCGTTGCGATGTGCGTTTACACCGCCGTCGCCATATTTTTCGATATTTTAAGCAATCGCTCTATCAAAATGCGCCGCTTTCTCGAGGGCGTGCCTATCGTGCTGATCGAAAACGGCAGGATATACGAAAAAAACTTTGCGAAAGCGAAGATCGACATGAACGAATTTCTCATGTCGTGCAGAAAAGAGGGATATTTCGACATTTCGCGCATCCACACGGCGATCTTTGAGCCGAACGGTATGATCAGTATCTTTCCGAAAACGGAAAACGGAGGCAGTATTCCTTCCGTCGCGGTGCTCGACGGCAGGATCATGGAAAACAACGTCATAAACGCGGGATTTTCGCGCGAATACGTCGAAAAGACGCTCGATGAGCGCGGATATTTTCTCCCCGACGTGTTTTTCGCCGCGCTGAAACCCGACGGCACGCTCGATATCTTCACAAGGTCGAAAGTTTTCCCGAAAGATACGCTGGAATAAAAAGCCGCCCTTTGCGGGCGGCAAAGTATTATTTGACCAAAAGTTCCGCGATCTGCACGGTGTTCGTCGCCGCGCCCTTGCGGACCTGATCTCCGCAGCACCAGAGCGACAGACCGCCGCCGGTTATATCGCGGCGCACGCGCCCGACGTAGACAAGGTCCTGATCGGACGTGTCAAGCGGCATCGGGTAGAGCTTCTTTTCCGGCTCATCGACAAGGCGGCAGCCCGCCGCCTCCGAGATCGCTTTTTGCGCCTGTTCGACCGTCAGATACTTTTCCGTTGTCAGCGTTATCGAAATGGAGTGACTTCTCACGACGGGCACGCGCACGCACGTGCATCCGACGAGAAGCTCGGGCAGATGCATTATTTTCCGTCCCTCGTTCTGCATTTTCATTTCCTCGGTCGTGTAGCCGTTGTCGAGAAAATCGCCGATCTGCGGTATGAGGTTATACGCTATTTGATAAGGGAACACTTTCGGTTCTGTTTTTGATCCCTTTGCGAGCGCCTCGATTTCGGTTTCAAGCTCGATAGGGCCGCCCGCTCCCGCTCCCGACACCGCCTGATACGTCGAGACGGTCATTTTGGTTATCGGAGAGAGCTTATTGATCGAGTTCACCGCGACGAGCGCGATGATCGTCGAGCAGTTCGGGTTTGATATTATGCCGTGATGCTTTGCCGCGTCCTCGGGGTTTATCTCGGGGACGACGAGCGGCACGTCGGGATCCATGCGGAACGCGCTCGAATTGTCGACGAACACGGCACCCGCCTCGACGATGCTCTTCGCGTACTGCTTTGCGACCGGATTCGGCGACGCGCCGAGCACGATGTCGCACCCTGTGAACGCCGATTCGCCGACGGCGGCGACGGTCACGTCCTCGCCCTTGAATTTTATCGTCTTTCCCGCGCTTTTTTCGCTTGCGAGCGGCAAAAGATCGCCGACGGGGAAGTTTCGCTCTTCAAGCACTTTTATCATTTCGCGCCCGACGGCGCCCGTTGCGCCGAGAACGGCGACTTTATACTGTTTCATAAAAACACCCTTTCACTTACATGATATGCGAAAAAGCCCGCCGCGCTATAACAAATTCTCGCCTCGAAGCCCTTCGTAAAGGCAGAGTATCGCCTTTTCGTGATCGACTTCGGCAACGCCGACGATTATAGTCAGCTCGTCGGGCGCTTGTGCGAGAAGACGGATATTTACGCCGCTTTTGCCGAGTATTCCGAACATAGACGAACAGATTCCGACCTTGCCCGCCATATTCCGTCCGACGACGGCGATCAGAGACAGCCCGCGCTCGAGTGTCACCGACGCGCCGAGCGCCGTTTCGATCTCGGAAATTATCGGGTACGTCGTGTTTTTGAGCTTCGCTTCCTCGACAATGACGCTTATAACGTCCATGCCGCTCGGCGTGTGCTCGATGCTGACGCTGTATTTTTCAAACACGGAAAGCACTTTGCGCAAAAATCCGATCTCGCCCGACATGTGTTTTTTGTGTATGTTGAACGACACGAACCCCTTTTTGCCCGCGATGCCGGTAACGAACGGGCCGCTGCCCGCTTCGCGCGTGATGATCGTGCCGCGGTCGCCGGGCTTTTCGGTGTTGAGAATGTTTATGTCGATCCCCGCCTCCTGAACCGGCAATACGCTGTCCTCATGCAGCACATTTGCGCCCATGTACGACAGCTCGCGCAGTTCCTCGTACGTGATGCGCGCGATGGACTTCGGCAGCGCGACGATGCGCGGGTCGGCGGTAAATATTCCCGATACGTCAGTCCAGTTTTCGTATATTTCGGCTTCGAGGAAGCGGGCGAGATAAGCGCCCGTAATGTCCGAGCCGCCGCGCGAGAAGAGATTGACGTCGCCGTTCGGATACGCGCCGTAAAAGCCGGGCACGACGATCTTTCCGTACTTGTCGTATGCCGATTTAATGAGGCGGGCGCTCTCTTTTTCGTTGATCGTTCCGTCAAAATCAAATTTTATGACTTCGGCGGCGTCGACGAAAGTATAGCCGAGGAAGCTCGCCATCAGCTTTGCCGAAAAATATTCGCCGCGGCTGACAAGGAAGCTCTGATCGGTGTTTTTACCAAACGTCGAGGCGAGCTCGTCAAGCTCCGCGCCGACGTCATAGTCGAGCGAAAGCGCCGTCTTTATTTCGACAAGACGATCCTTTATCGCCGCGAACAGAGTCTCGTCGGGCACGCCGTATTTGAGATGGCCGCCCAGCGTGTAAAGCAGGTCTGTGATCTTGTTGTCGCCGCTTTTTTTCTTTCCCGGCGCGGAAACAACGACGACGGTGCGCCGCGCGTCGCTTTGGATGATGTTTTTTACTTTTTCAAACTGCGCGGAGTCAGCAAGTGACGATCCGCCGAATTTAGTTACTATCATGTTTTTTCTCCGTTGATCAAACGTCGCAGGTGATAAGGTCATCGAAGCTCTCGCGCCTGACGGCGAGCCGCGTATTGCCGCCGCTTATCATCACGACGGGCGGGCGCGTCACACGGTTGTAGTTCGACGCCATCGAGTAGTTGTATGCGCCCGTGACGAGCACGGCGAGCGTGTCGCCGCGGCGCGGACGAGGTATTTTCACGTTTTCCTGAATGAGATCGCCGCTCTCGCAGCATCTGCCGCCGACGGTGCAGAGAAAATCGCATTTGTCGCCCGCGCGGTTAGCGAGCAGGACGGTATATGACGACTGATAAAGCGTATAGCGCGGGTTGTCCGTCATTCCTCCGTCGATCGAAACGTAGTTCTTGAAGCCCTCGATCTCCTTTACCGAACCGACGGTGTAAAGCGTCATGCCCGCGTCGGCGACGATGCTTCGCCCCGGTTCGAGCAAAACGGCGGGCGCTTTGATATTTTTGGCTTTGCACTCTTCGTCAAGGCGCGCGCCGATGACTTTGATGTTTTCCGTTATCGAAATTTCGGGGTCGGACTCGATATAGCGCACGCCGAAACCGCCGCCGAGATTGAGCATTCTTGCTTCATAGCCATATTTTTCTTTCATTTGCGCGATGAAATCCGTCATTATGTCGACGGCGGCGATATACGGCTCCGTCTCGAATATCTGCGAGCCGATGTGGCAATGGAAGCCGCACAGTTCGACGTTTCCAAGCGACAGCGCGAGCTTTGTGATGCGCTCCGCAAGCCCCGTGCCGATCGCCGAGCCGAATTTTGAGTCGACGCCGCCCGTGCTTATCTTTTTGTGCGTGTGCGGGTCGATGCCGGGGGTGAGGCGGAGCAGAATTTTCTGCGTCACGCCTGCGGCTTTCGCCGCCGCGTCGACTGTGAGTAGTTCTTCCTCGCCGTCGACGATGAAGTAGCCGATGCTGTTTTTGATAGCGTATTCTATATCGAAATCCGTCTTGTTGTTTCCGTGAAAAAACGCGCGGGACATATCAAAACCCGCGGAAGCGGCAGTGTAAAGCTCGCCCGACGAAACTATGTCGGTGCCCATCCCCTCCGAACCGACGACGCGGTATATCTCCTTGAAGCTCAGCGCTTTCGACGCGAAAAGCGGGAAAGAACCGGCGGGAAAATACGTTTTCATTGCCGAAACATACTCGCGGCAGCGCGAGCGGACGCGATCCTCGTCGACGAAAAGCGAGGGGGTGCCGTATTTTTCGGCAAGTTCGAGCGTGTCTATACCCGCAAAGCAAAGATGACCGTTTTCGCCAAGCGCGACGTTTGAGTGAACGAAATTATTTTTCATTTTTTACGTCCTTTCGAATTATTACAGCACCGTTTCGAGTCGGCGCACCGCTTCGAGAGTGTCTTCGCGTGAGCCGAACGACGTCAGGCGGAAATATCCCTCGCCGTTTTTGCCGAATCCTTCGCCGGGCGTACCGACGACCTGCACGGTGTCAAGGAGTTTGTCGAAAAACTCCCACGAAGAAAGCCCGCTCGGGCATTTCATCCAAATGTACGGCGCGCTGACGCCGCCCGTGAAATATATTCCTTTTTTTGTGAGCAGATCGGAGATAATCTTCGCGTTTTCCATGTAGTAGCCGACAAGACCCTTGCACTCCTCAAAACCCTTGTCGGAAAGCGCCGCCTCCGCGCCGCGCTGAACTATGTACGGCACGCCGTTGAACTTCGTCGCCTGCCGTCTTTCCCACATTTCGTGTATCTTTGTGCCGTTTGACTCGAGCTCGCGCGGGATGACCGTCCATGAGCAGCGAACGCCCGTAAAGCCCGCCGTTTTCGAGAACGAGCATATCTCGACAGCGCACTCGCGCGCGCCGTCGATCTCAAATATCGAATGCGGCAGATCGCCCGTGATGTAAGCTTCGTAAGCCGAGTCGAAAATGATGAGCGAGCCCGTTTTTTTCGCAAAGTCAACCCATTTTTTCAGCCCCGCACGGTCGTAAACCGCGCCCGTCGGATTGTTCGGCGAGCAGAGGTAGATCAGAGCGCCGTCGGCTTTGATACTGTCTGGCGACGGAAGAAAGCCGTTTTCCTTCGTCCCCGAAATGAACGAAATATCGTTGCCCGCCATGACGTTCCCGTCAAAGTAAACGGGGTAGACGGGGTCTGTTATGAGTACGGGGTTTTTCCCGAAAATGTCGGTGATGTTGCCCGCGTCGCTCTTCGCGCCGTCGGAAACGAAAATTTCGTCCGTTCCGAGCGTCACTCCGTAGCGCGCGTAGTGTTTCGATATCGCTTCGAGCAGAAAATCGTAGCCGTAATACGGGGGATATCCCTGAAAAGTCTCTTTCCTGCCCATCTCGGCGACGGCTTTTGTCATCGCGTCCGTTACGGACGGCGTGAGCGGGAGTGTAACGTCGCCGATGCCGAGTCTGACGACCTTTTTATCGGGGTGCGCCGCCGAATATTGGGCGACGCGCTTGGCTATCTCGGAAAAGAGGTAGTTCTTTTTCAGATTTTCGTAGTTTTCGTTAAGGTTTATCTTCATATTCGTAAACTCCTTCGTATACTTTCGTCGCGCCGCCCGTCATCATCACGCTCATGTCGCGCGAGACGACTATTTCGAGGTCGCCGCCGATCAGTTTCACCGTTATTTTTTCGTCAAATCCGCAATATCCGTTAAGTATCGCCGCGACGGCCGTTGCGCACGCACCCGTGCCGCAGGCGTAAGTTTCGCCGCTGCCGCGCTCCCACACGCGCATTTTTATCGTGTTTTTGTCGATGATCTCGGCAAATTCGGTATTCACCCGCTCCGGGAACATCGGATCGAACTCAAAGAGCGGTCCGATCTTCTCGATCTCAATGCCGTCGGTGCTTTTAACAAACGTGACGGCGTGCGGATTTCCCATTGAAACGCACGTTATTTTGTATTCCCGACCGCCGACTGTGACGGGCGCGTCGACGACTGTTTCCGTTTTTGCGACGACGGGGACGTTTTTCGCCGTGACGTCGGCTTTGCCCATATCGACGGTGACGGAGCTGACTTTTCCGTTGTCGCCGAGGTGCAGGGTGAGGTGTTTTATGCCGCTTTTCGTCTCGATATCGAGCGTCGTTTTGTCACAAAGTCCGTAATCGTGCACAAATTTTCCGACGCAGCGGATGCCGTTGCCGCACATTTTTCCCTCGCTTCCGTCGAGATTGAACATTCTCATTTTCGCGTCGGCGATCTCCGATCGGCAGACCATTATCAGCCCGTCAGAGCCGACGGAGAAATGGCGCGGCGACATTTCAGCCGATATTTTTTCGGGTTCGGGCAGCTCGCCGTCAAAGCAGTTGACGTAGATATAATCGTTGCCGCAGCCGTGCATTTTGGTAAAGTTTATTTTCATTTTTCCGCACCGCCTCTCGATTTTTCGATCATTGAATACATATCGTAAAGCCCCGCGGGCTGTTCGGTTACAAATCTTGCCGCCGTGAGCGCGCCTTTTGCGAACAGCGAGCGGCTGTGCGCCGAATGGGAAAGCGTGATCGCTTCGCTTCCATTGTCGAGGATGACCTCGTGCTCGCCGATGACGCCGCCGAGACGGACGGCGTGAATTCCGATCTCGTTCTTTTCGCGTTTTCCGTGACCGCTCCTGCCGAGGTTGAATTCGGCGTCGCGCCTTGATTTTTTGATCTCTTTTGCGATCATCAACGCGGTGCCGCTCGGCGCGTCGAGCTTCTCGCTGTGGTGTTTTTCGATGATCTCGATATCCGCGTCAGGCATGAGCGCGGCGGCGCACCGCGCGAAATCGGCGAGTATTGCCACGCCTACCGACATATTCGCCGAGAGGAACACGGGGATAAACTTCGACGCCGCGACGATCATTTCAAGCTCCTCTGCCGTTTGCCCCGTCGTCGCAACGACGAGCGGGATCTTTTTGCGCGCGGCAAAATCAGTAAGCTCGCGCGTCACCGAATGGTGCGAAAAGTCAATTATCACGTCGGCGCCGCACTTGCAGCCGCCGAGCGATTTTTGTATACGCGCGTCCGTTCCGTCGGCGCTCGGATCAACGCCCGCGGCGAGATCAAAATCGTCCGCCGCTTCTATCTGTTTCAGCACTTCCGCGCCCATTTTTCCGAGGGCGCCGCATAAGATGACTTTCATTTTTATGTTTCCTTTCGATCTATACCGTTTTAAGTCCCGCTTTTTCAAGCTCCGCGCGGAGCGCCTCGCGCTTCTCACCGCTCATTCTGACGAGCGGCAGGCGCATTTCGGGTGTGCACTTGCCGAGCATTGCCATCGCTTCTTTCACGGGGATCGGGTTCACGTCGGAGAATAGCGCGTTGATCAGAGGGATGTATTTCAGCTGAAGAGCCGCGCTTTCTTTGACTTTGCCATCGAAAAAGAGTTCGCACATTTTCGCCGTCTCGGCGGGAATGACGTTCGACAGCACGGAGATGACTCCGAGCCCGCCGAGCGACATCATCGGCACGGTCTGGTCGTCGTTACCGCTGTAAACGGCGATTTTGTCGCCGACGAGCGCGAGCGTTTCGGCGATTTTAGTGAAGTTCCCGCCCGCCTCCTTGATGGCGCAGATTTTCGGGTGATCGGCAAGAGACGCATACGTTTTCGGCTCGATATTCACACCCGTGCGCGACGGCACGTTGTATAAAATTATCGGTTTGTCGACGCTGTCGGCGATCGCGGTGTACATCTGAACGAGTCCCGCCTGCGACGTTTTGTTGTAATACGGCGTGACGCAAAGGAGCGCGTCCGCGCCGACGGCGACGGATCTTTTGCAAAGGTCGATCGCGTGCGCGGTGTTGTTGCTTCCCGCGCCTGCGATTATCGGCACGCGCCCTCCCGCCGTCTTGACGGCAAAGGCGATCGTGTCGATCTGTTCGTCGTCGGTCATCGTGGCGGCTTCGCCCGTCGTTCCGCATACGACGAGAGCGGATATGCCTGCGGCGATCTGTTCCTCGATTATGGCGGTGAACGCCTCTTTGTCGACCTTTCCATCACGGAAAGGAGTGATGAGCGCCGTTGCCGCGCCTTTGAATATCGGAGTTTTCATGGTTGATCCTTTCTTCCGCAAGAGCGGACGTGGGATGATATTATATTTATATGACGGTCTGCGGGCGATTAGGCAGGAGTTCCCGAAAAGCGCCTGCGCTTTTTGTGTTTCGCGCGTTTTGCCATAATATGCAAAAACGCGTTTTTCGTTACGAAAAGCAACGAAAAACGCGCAAAAAACGTGTCATTTTCGATAGCTCTCCGTAAAAACGACAGTCGGACGGATATTCTCCGCCAAACCAAGCGAAAACGCGCGCGTCCGCGTTTTGCTTTCGGCGCCCGTGCCTTTCTCCGATCCCGACCGACGCAGGTCACGGGAAACGGGTACTCATCGAGGGCGCGCCTCTATCCTTTATGCTGGTATTCTGTTTTATGATGGTATGATATCATAATATTCATGATATGTCAATGATTTTGACAAAATTTTTCAATTCCGTCGTCTTGTCGGGCGCGGCGGCGACGATCAGAGCGTCGTCTCCGATGGCCGCCCGCACTTCTTCAAGCGCAAGTGACGGAGCGTTGTTTTCCTTTGAAAGGTGTCCGAGCATCAGCGCCTCCGCGCCGCCGTCGACAAGCATTTTTGCAAGGCGTGCGGCGTTTGTGTTTGAGAGATGACCGCGATCCGACGCGATGCGTTCTTTGAGATACGTCGGGTACGGACCCATTTTGAGCGCCGTCACGTCGTGATTTGCTTCGATCACCGCGGCGCGGCATCCGACGAGATTTTCTATCATTTCATCGGTAACGCAACCGGTGTCTGTTGCGATCCCGACGCGATCGCCGTCTTTTTCGAATATGTAGCCGACGGGCTGCGCCGCGTCGTGAGGAACGGAAAACGATCTTACGGTAAATCCGCGCAGTTCTACGGAGAAATTGTTGCGATATGCATATAAATTCGGCAAAATCGGCGAATTTGCGTCGAAAATGAACGCGCGCGCCGTGCCCTCCGTCATGTAAACGGGGATGTGATGACGTTTTTCTATGATCTCAAGCCCTTTGACGTGGTCGATGTGCTCGTGAGTTATGAATATCGCCGAAATATCGTCAAAAGAAAGACCGACGCCGCCGAGCGCGCACTCGATCCGTCGGGCGCTGACGCCCGCGTCGACGAGAAAGTTCGCCTCGCCGTTGCCGACGACGTAGCAATTTCCGCCCGAACCGGAGAAAAGCGAGCAGATATATATGCTCATTTGAACATTATCGCACCGAAGGGGCGGACGAAAAGTGTAGAAACAGATCCTTTTCCGAACGCGCTCTCCATGCCCGAAACGAAGCTGTCAAGCGACTTTTTCGGCACGAACGCCTGTATCGTCCCGGCAAAGCCGCCGCCGTGAACGCGGACGGCGCCTTTTCCGTCAAGGATCTCTTTTGCCAAAGCGTAAGCGAGCGTTATGCCCTGCTCGGCGGGCGCTTTGGGCGCGAAATAATTCTGTAAAAACATCGCGCTCGACTCGCCCGACGCATTTATAATATTCAGGAAAGCGTCAACGTCGCCCGATTCGAGAGCTTTTTGCATGGCGCGGACGCGGTCGTTCTCGTCAAAGAAATGGAACGCGCGTAAAATCGCGCGGTCGCCGACTTTTTCGCGCAGCGCGGGGATGTTTTTCATCACGTCGTCGCGCGAGACGGCGCGGAGCGCGTCTTTTCCGAAAAACGCGGCCACTGCCTTCATTTCCGCAGGTACTGCGGCGTAGTCGTCTGTAAGATCGGCGTGCGAGCCGCCCGTCGAAACGATGCAGAGCGCGTATCCCGCCGCGCCGAGGTCAAGCGGCGTGCTCTCGCACACGGGCACGTTCGGGTCTGCGAAGTCGATGTGCACAAATCCGCCCCACGCGCACGCCATCTGATCCATAAGTCCGCATGGTTTGCCGAAATGGACGTTTTCGGCGTACTGCGAAATTTGCGACATCGTCGTTGCGTCTGCTTTTCCGCCGTTTGCAAAGTGATTTAATATATTTGAAATCATTATTTCAAATGCCGCCGACGACGAAAGCCCCGAGCCGCCGAGGACGTTCGAGGTCATAAAGCAGTCGAACGAAGCGGTTTTATATCCGCGTCGGGAAAACCCTTCAAGCACTCCGCGGATGAGCGCCGCACTCGTTCCCTCGTCGCTCTTGACGGGCGAGAGATCGGAAATCCCGACGTTGCATTCTGAAAAACCTTCGCTCGTCACGCGGACGTGGCCGCTGTCCGTTGCTCTTGCGACGGCGACGATGTCCAGGTCTATCGAAGCGGCGAACACTTCGCCGCGGTTGTGGTCGGTATGGTTGCCGCATATCTCACTCCTGCCCGGCACGGAAAAGACGGAAACGTCGCCGTCTCCGTAAAGAGAAACGAATTTTTTGACCGCTTCGTCGATCCTTTTCGTCATTTGTTCCGTTTTTTCGCCGTAAATCGCTTTGAGCATGGCGGAATTTTCTTTTTTGAACTTTGTTATATCAAACATATTATACCCCGATGTTTTTCGCCCGTGGGCGTTTTCTTCATAATACTATTATAAAGGATTTTCGTTTTTTTTCAATATCAAATCCCAACAAAAGCAAAAACAAAAAATATTTGCGAATTTTTCGGAAAAAAGCGAAATTTTTTTGAAAAAACACTTTACTTTTCCATTTTTTTGTGATATTATTATGCAATGCCGAACAATTCGGCACACATGATCAATCACGACACAACAAGGAGCATATAAAAATTGGATTTTACGGCAAAAAAACTTGACGAAAAAGACATCGAAATTCTTTCATGTCTGAAAAAGAATTCGCGCCTCAGCGCGTCGGCTATAAGCCAGAAGATCGGCCTCTCCGTTTCGACCGTTACCGACAGGATCAAAAAGCTCGAAACGTCGGGTGTTATCAAGCAATATACGCTCGTTCTTGACACCGGCGCCGTCGGACTCGACGTTTCGGCGTATATCGAGATCAATATGAACGATAAAAATTACTCGTCGGCGCGCGCCGGAATAAGGAAATTCGTCGAAAACCACCCCGAGATCGTCGAATGTCATACCGTGACGGGCACCAGCGCGTTTATTCTCAAAGTAAACACGCGCACGATGGTCGATCTCGAACGCATCATCGGCGAAATTCAGACATGCGAGGGCGAGGTGCAAACAAAGACGAGCATCGTGCTCCAGACGATAAAACAGGACACCTTCGCCGATCTTGACAGATAACACAAGATGTAGTAATAAAAATTTTTTCAACACAAAATGTTGAAAAAATCACAAATCGAACAGAAAATGAACGCGGAAAAAAATATTTTTTCGCGTTTTTTTCTTCCATATATTATACATATGGCTTGACGGAAAGATTTGGCGGCGGAAGGAGAAAATCCCGAAAAGCAAGGTGGCGCAAAGAAAAAGTAATGTTACAGAAATGTTACAAAACACAAAAACCCCTTGAAAAAAAATTACGGCTGTTGTATTATAATCGTACGGGATTATCTATGGGCGTAACGCGCCCAAATTCACCCGAAAATAATTAGGAGGAAGACTTTTATTATGAAGAACTTCAAGAGAATTCTTGCTACCGTTCTCGCGGTGCTCTTTGTAGCATCCATGATGGTAGTAGGTGTTTCCGCTGCACCCAGTGATAAAGCTTGGTATAAGGCAGCTGTTGATTATCTCGACGGCCTTACCATCTCTAACATTGGATCTGCCGGTGAGGAACCCGTATCCAGAGACGAATTCGTCACATGGGTAGCTAAAATCGAGTCCCACCAGCTTATCGAGTCAGCTTGGAAAAGACAGGAATGGGTCGCTCTCTCGACATTCAGTGATGTCGGCGACAGCGAACACCAGGGTGCTATCGGCTACGCGATAGGCCGTAATTTCATCAAAGGTAACGGCGACGGCACGTTCTCTCCGCACGAAGCAGTTAAATTCGGCGAAGCAGCTGCAATCGTTGTCAGATTGATGGGTTACGAAAACAAAGTCACAGGTGCTACCTGGGACGAGCAGGTTGCAAACTATGAGTTCGTCGCAAACACGTTCTGCGGCGCATTCGATGCAACATTCCTTGCAAAGACAGCTCAGTACGATGCTGATCACAAGCTCTCAAAGGGCGAGGCAGCTTACATACTCTACACGATCATGAACGGCGCAGCTTGGGCTGACGACGACATCACTGATACGGAATATGCAAGTCTCAGACTCACATCCTACGGTGTAGACCTTGGCGAATTCTTTGCAACAAACGGCGGCGCAACAGTTAAGGCGCAGTACGTTGTAGCTAACATCCCGCTCGTATACACGAACACGACACAGTCGTTCCGTAGATATGACGCGTATGTAACAGGCGCAACATATGATTCGCTGTTTGCAAACAAACTTTACAACACAAACGGTCTTATCGACAAAACATCCGGCAAAGTTGTAACACTTCAGAACCTTACAACAGGCAATTACGTTACAATCTCGACTTCGGCTTTCGCTTCTCTCGTTAAGACTGCGGCAGGCCACAAGGATGACGACACAGACGCTCTTAACTATATCAGCGTTGGTAACGTTGTTACGATCTCCGCAAAAAGAGATAACAAGGACGCTCTTGCAGGATCGGCTACGGCAACATCGGCTCTTAGCACAAGCGTCATCACAAATTTCGTGATCAATGATTCCACAGCGGCTGACGGTTATGTTGGCACAGCGGCAACAACGCTTGCTAACATCAACACAGGCGCTCAGGTAACAGGTTGGAAGTTCCTCGGCGCGAAAGCTGCCGCTTCCTCGACCTACACACGTCTCACATCGACTCCTGTAACATGGTCGAACGTTAAGTACAAAAATGGTGTTCCGACATCCGGAAACCTTGTACTCGGCGAAGAGACATACACGGTTGTAACTTCCTACACAGGCAAGGCAAACGAAATCAAAGTTTATGCTCCTTCGGGCATCCTCTCGGGCGGAACAACAAAGGCGATCGTCAGCGTTGTTGGCGCAGCGGGTGATGTTGTTTACAAAGGCGGCGTATTCAGCGCAGACCAGAAGGCGATCCTCAATCTCCACAGATCCGGCGTACAGGCGCTTGCTGTAGATATTGACGAGTTCGCAGAAGGCGTAGTATATTATGAGCTTGTCGATGACGAATACGTAGTCACAACAGACGCTGATGTAGACGCTGACAAGACATATTATATTGATAACGGCTACAACGAGTATTTCGACGGCAACACAGTTACCACAACATTCACGATCGAAGAAACAATTCCTTCTTGGATCGCATACGAACTCAACGTAACAGGCGGTAAGTTCGTTACGAACACATCGTTCAACCTCGTTTCCGACTTCATCGTTGACGGCAGAATCGACAAGAACATGATCAACACAGCAAAAGCTCTCAAGGTTGAGGAAGCTCTCCAGCTCATCCTCGGTCCTGCACAGGGCGAATGCGAAGTAATATTCTCCGACACAGACGGTGACGGCGCATACGACATCGCAGTTGTAACAGAGTCTTCTCGTGCACTTTACTATGGCGAAGTTAACTCCGCTACAGACCCGGCCGGCGAAGGTTACCTCGGCGGCAACGCAGCTTGGACAAGAGAAGTTTACGACTCGTTCGGCAACTACATCACATCTGTTCAGGGTCTTAAGGGCCACAACATCGGCGGTCTTGTTGTTGACAAGACAGTCGCTCAGGGCGGCACAACAGGCGGCGGCACAGACGGTTGGAACACAACGTCTACAGTAGCTTCCAATAAGGTTCAGCTCGTTGTTTGTATGAGCAACGAACGCCAGATCTACGGCGGCAACAATGATACAGCTCTCTACGGTGTATCGAACGTATTCCCGTACAAGACGGTTGACGTTGCTACACTTACGACAGGTTATATCGAGTGGGTTGCATCCGGCACATCCAAAGTCGGCGGCGTAGAAGTTTACACAGCTTCCGTAATCAAAGCAGACGGCGAGAGAACAACAGTTTATATCCCTGTTAATCCCGCTTCTAATATCACACTCAGCGTAACTGTTGACGGTGTTGCATCCGATGTAACATTCGCAGCAGGCAAATCGCTCCTCAGCTTCGTAACAGATCACGTAGCAGACAGCGAGATCGGTACAGTTCAGACAGGTTCTTGGATGGCCGGCCACACAGTTAAGTATGTTGCATACGAAAACGGTGTTGCATGGTGCATGGTTGACACGGCTGTTAAGAGCGCAGTTACAGGTTATGTAACGGGCGTTACAAAGACAGATTCCGGCGACAACACATACAAAGTAACAGTTGTAGCTTCCGCAGCAGACGGAACATACTCCGCCTCGTTCGCTCCTACAGCTGAAAGCATTGCTAACGTAATCACATACGGTTACGGTTCCGCAATGATAGCTAACTCCTTCGGTATCGACGCTCTCTTCGCTGCAGAAGGCGAAATGACAGTTAAGGCTTACGTCGTAACAGAGGGTGCTATCAACGAGTTCACAACGCTTACAAACAGCAATATCTTCCAGGGTATCGGCGGCAACGCTCCTCTCACAGGTATGTACTATGCCGACGATCAGGGTGCCGTTGTTGCACCTGACGGTACAATCAAACCGACTCTTGTTGGTACCGGCTACGTTTCGGGCAGTACATTCAACAAAGCCGGCATCATCATCTCGCAGTATGATTACTTCACGTATGTAAGACCTCAGTATCAGAACGATACATACTTCACAGAGACAGAATTTGACGCTCACGATCTCTTCGGTTACATTGACTGGACAGCTATCGGCGACAAGACAGCTTCTTCGACAACGAAGTACATCGGTGCTTCCGTTAAGACTCTTGAAGTCAAGGGTTCCGCTACGGCAGTATGGACATACGACGCTCCTACGTACGCTCTTGTAAACGCAGTTCTCGTTAAGGGCACGCTCTACAACACAAACAACATTGAGAACGATCAGGTTGTCTCGCAGAATGACCTCGTATACCTCTCCTTCACAAAGGACGCAGGTTCGTACTACACGATCGAAGGTCTTGACAGCGCTTCCTACAATGTAGATGTTGATACAGGCGCATCTGATTGGGGCGCAATCTACATGGGCAACAACGCGAACTTCTTCAACGCAGACCACCTTTCGACGAACTACAGATCCAGAGTTTGCTTCGGCTACAGATATCCGCTCCTCACAACAGGTGCAGGCACAGATATGATGTGGACGAACGGCCACGAGGAAGATTTCGAAAACGCATACATCCTCGGCTACACAAAGACAGACGACGACAGAGTTTACCTCCAGGGCGGCAACGGCTACTATGACATGTACGACATGATCGTTGGTTACAATCCTTACTATGTAAGAAATATAAGCAACGATGGCAAGATCACGTACACGCTCATGTTCAGCTTAGTTAAGAAACTCTCAGGCGTTAAGGGTACATTCTACTATCCTGTAGACGCTAACAGCACGCTTCTTATCGCACTTATCAACCAGTCGACAATGAAGCAGGAAGTTGACGACGGCGTATCCTACACAGATACCGCTACATACTACGTAGATCCTACAACAAGTCTTGTTTACCTCGTTCACGGCGATCCCGTATATGATGAGACAAAGACAACGAAGGATACTCCTGAGTATGACACAACAGATGCTACCGATAATGGTATTGTCTATGACATCCCGGCTGATGCTATCAAGAGCGAATTCGGTCTTGACAAAGACGTCAAGGAAGAGAACCTCGTTTCTCTCTCGTTCGCTCCTTTCACAGAGGATGAACAGGGCTACGTTCCGGGTCTCTATCACGCATACCTCACGGACGGTCTCGGTTCTGTAAGAAGATTCCAGATCAACCAGAACGTGAAGATTGTTGTTATCTATCCGGACAGCGAAACAGGCAACTTCAAGATCACAGTTACAACAGCTAAGGATATCTACGCTAACAAGGCAACAGTATTTGTAACAGACTACCAGTACAAGGGTGCAGAAGCTTGCACGATGCTCTCTGTAATCGGTAAGATCAACAAACCCGTTGCAGCAGTTGTAGATGACAATGAAAACACAGTAACTGCAGGATCTAAGCTCGTATACCTCAACGGCGACGCTACAGTCATCGCAGAGGCGATCCAGCTCAGCAACTACTGGGTAATCAGATCGACTGACTCCGCTATCGACGTTACGACAGGCGAAGAAGTTGGTTCTATCCAGTTCGTATTCACAACGTACAAAGAGGACGAAATGACAAGAGTTCAGGCAGCTCTTAAGGCAGGCGGCTTCTTCCTCATCAACAAGGATAACGAAGTTATCTCCGCTGTTTCTGAGGCAGCAGGCGAGTACGGCACAGCAACTGAATATGCTCAGGTTCTCACAGGCGTTATCACGGGCGTTACAGCTGACGGTAAGACAACAGCTACAATCAAGGGTGTTGAGAACACAGATATCTCGAACAAGACATTCAAGTTCATCTATCATGACATGGATGGCGCTAACTTCGGTATCGGTGGAACAAGCACGAATGTAGCAGTTTCTACGACAACTGAAATCAAGGCCACATACTCTGCTGACGAAGCTATCGTTGCTGAGGGCGTAGGCAAGGCTCCTAACTACTACACGAAGGACGACGTTGATACAGCTGCTGCAAATGTTGCTGCTGCAAAGGTCGCTGCAATCGACGCTTACCTCAACGGTACATTCTGGAATGTTGAATTCTCGCCGCTTTACAACTACTTTGTAAGCCAGAGAGTTTCTTACCAGAACAGAGGCGAAGTAACCCTCACATTCAACTATGTTGTAATCAATGACGTTTACTACGTATTCGTCAACAGCTTTGCAAAATAATAAAAGTTGAATCCTAATTCCTAATAATAGAAGGGCTCCCGCAAGGGAGCCCTTTTGTTAGTTTATTGCTCTTTTTTCGCAAAAAAGAAAATGGCAATAAACATAAAAAAATCTCATTGGAGCAGTTTCTCCAATGAGATTTTTCATTTCATTACCATAAGGCACGTCGCCGCAATAGCTGTGAGCATCGCGGCGACGGTGATAAAATCAGCCATTTTATAAAAGATTTCGTTCATTTTCTCCGGCGCCGAGATTATTCTGCGCCGAAATTCAATTTTTATACGCTATATCCCGAGGATCGCGCTCGCAACTCCGAAATAAAGGAGAAGCGACAGCGCGTCGACGATCGTCGTAATGAACG
>JAFXWT010000106.1 GCA_017542695.1 Clostridia bacterium | reverse complement strand
GAATTCTATAACTACGCCGTGTCATTCGGGCAGAAGGAGACCGCGAGCTTCAACAATATGCGCTACATCGACAACTTCTATCTGCCGATGGTGGAGCTTGTAAAATATCTTTATGAAAACGGATTTGAGATCTGGGTCATAAGCGGTACAGAGCGCACTACTACCCGCGCCATCGTGGCAAACTCTCCGATAAAGGATTACGTTGAGCCGGAGCACGTGATCGGCACGGATTTTGAGGTCAAGCAAAAGGGACACGAGGATGAGCCGTCCAATATGGATTTCAAATACGAAAACGGCGATGAACTCGTTCTCACCGGCGGCTTCATACAGAAAAACCTGAACGGTAACAAGTCGATCTACGTGGAGCGCGAGATCGGCAAACGCCCGGTGCTTGCCTTCGGCAACAGCGGCAGCGATACCAGTATGATGAATTACGCGATAGACGAAAGAAACCCCTACAAAGCGCAGGCGTATATGATCGTCGCGGACGATAACGTTCGCGAATGGGGCACTCAGGACTGGGAAGCGAAATCGTCTGATTACATCGCCAAAGGCTTCATCCCGATCTCGATGAAGACTGATTTCGCAAAAATCTATTCTGACGGAATAACGAAAGCGGAACAGCAGTACGTCCCCGCCGTCGTACATGAAGAAGAAACTGATAAGGCGGCATAAAACAGTTATCATGATGCAACAAGTATCTGATATAAATCATAACTTTATGGAGAAACCAAAATGAAAAAAACAAAAATTATTCTGTCGATCACACTGGCGCTTGTGATGACGCTCGCGCTTTGCGCCTGCAGCTTTGAGCTCGGAGGGGATGAAACCTGGGAATACAAAGCGAACAATAAAGAAGGCTCTGTTCAGCTGTTCAATGACTTCTTTGAAAAAACGTTTGCAAACACAAATCAAGTAGTGACCGTCAAAAGCGGTGACGAGACCCTTTACGTTGAAAACATCGACGGCACCAGCGACTACGTTTCCTACGCCGCATCCTCAAACGACACTTGGTCGTTTATCAAGGAGGGTGAGTATATCTATGCCATGAACGGCGAAGATACGAACTTCTACATGGTTGGTGAGACAAATTACAACTACGGCTACTTTGTATATAAAAGCACCATAAGCATCGCCGAAAAAGTCCCCGATGAAGAAGGAGTGACCTTCAACTGCGAATCCAAAGGCAGTTCAAAAGACGGAAAAGGCAGTGCGACTTTTTCGCTTGAGATCAAAAACGGCGACGCGGGAAGCATAAAGATCACCGCTTCATCAAAGGACGATCTCGTTGAAACGATCACGTTTACTTCCGTGAGCGAGGGCAATACGTCTACTGTTACGATGACGATTGTTTACGGCTCTGCCTCCGTGACTGTGCCTGATATTTCAGGCTGGATCAAAGAGGAGTATTAAGGTGATCGCTGACAATTAAAATGAAGTCAGAAACTGTAAAAACATATTCGTTCAGTATGGACTTTTTCAAATTCGGACGCGGCAGAAAAACGCTTGTAATTCTACCGGGGCTTTCCGTACAGAGCGTGATGCTGTCCGCCGACGCGATAGAAAAAGCGTATTGTTCGCT
>JAFXWT010000105.1 GCA_017542695.1 Clostridia bacterium | reverse complement strand
GTCGAGATGGACGGCTTCAATCCTCACGACGGAGTCATCGTCATGGCGGCGACGAACCGCCCCGACATCCTCGACCCCGCCCTGCTTCGTCCGGGCAGATTTGACAGACAGATCACCGTCGGATACCCCGACATCAAAGGACGCGAAGAAATACTCAAAGTTCACGCGAAAGGCAAACCGTTTGAAAACGACGTCGATTTCCACAGGATCGCACAGCGCACCGTCGGCTTTACGGGTGCGGATCTCGCCAACCTGCTTAACGAGGCGGCACTGCTCGCCGCGCGCAAGGGCAAATCGCTCATCGGCGTGATCGACATCGACGAAGCCATGATCAAAGTCAGCTACGGCACGCAGAAGAAGAAAAAGAATATCAAGGAATCCGAAAAGCGCAAGACGGCATATCACGAGGCGGGGCACGCAGTCGTCGCTTACGTTTTACCGACGCAGGATCCCGTTCAGCAGATCTCGATCATCCCCGTCGGTCCCGCGCTCGGCTACACGTCGATAGTGCCCGAAGAGGACAAATACAACGTATATAAGAAGGAACTCAAAGAGAGGATCGCCGTATTCCTCGGAGGCAGAGCCGCCGAAGCGGTGCTGTTCGACGATATTTCGGGCGGCGCATCCAACGACATTCAGCGCGCAACGGCCATCGCACGTCAGATGGTGACCAAATACGGAATGAGCGAAACGATCGGCAATATCAACCTCGGCAGCGAACGTTCCGACGAGGAGGTATTCCTCGGCAGAGACTTCTATTCGTCAAAGAATTATTCCGAGGAGACTGCGGCGCTCATCGACGCGGAGATCAAAAAGATCGTCGACGAAGCGTATGAAACGGCGCTGAACATCGTCCGCGGCAATAAAGACAAACTTGACCTCGTCGTCGAATTCCTTATGAAGCACGAGGTTATGGACCGCGACGAATTTGAAATGGCGATGAAGGGCGCGCCCATCGAGGAAATCGAAAAGATCGGCGAAGATCGCCGCCGTAAGAGCGCGGAAGAAAACGCTCTGCGCGAAAAGCACCTGAAAGAAGAACGCGAGCGCGAAGAACGCGAAGCGCGCGAACGCGAGGAGCGAGAACGCGAACAGCAGCAACAGCAAAACGCGCCGCGCGGCAACACGCAGCGCTTCCCGTGGGAAGAACAATAAACAATGAAAAAAGTCCGCGAAAGCGGACTTTTTTATTGTACTTTTCTTTACGCGAAAGAAAAGATACCAAAAGAAGCGCGCGAGCGTGCCGCTCGATCGCTCTTTCAGCTGTGTGCAAGTATTATTTGTAGCGGCGTTTGCTCCCCGCACGTAATTTGTCGCTTTGCTCCAAATGTACGGCGGAACCCCGCAAAGGTGGCATCCAGATCAAGCCGGTAGTGCACACGCCCCTGCTCCGCAGGGCAAACAAGCCGAAAAAAGTACGCTTATGGTAAGGGGTGCGCCACCGTCAGCGCGGTTGGTACTTATCCCGCCGCGCGGGACCCCCCCCGCTCTGTCTTGATGTCTTGAATCTTCGCCGGGATTAACGTGAACCGGCTGGCGCTCGGCTTCCCACGCGCCGAGCGACAACGGAAGCACGTTTGAGGCGAGTGGAAAAGATAAACGCCGTAGTTTTTTCTTTTGTGCTCCTTTTCTTTTTCGCAAAAAAGAAAAGAGCGAAAGAAAATGGGCGGCAGCAGCCGCCCGATTTTTTTAATTCCTGTACGTTCTCGGCGTGAACAAAAGCAGCACCGGGAAAAGTTCGAGTCGTCCCGCGATCATATCGAACGACAAGACGAGCTTTGACAGCGCGCCGAGCGACGCAAAGTTCTGCGTCGGTCCGAGCCGCCCGAGCGCGGGTCCGATGTTGTTCAGACACGCAAGCACGCCCGTGAACGATTCCGTAAACGTAGGCGACATCGCATCAAAGCTGACGATCAGCGCCGACACGCCGAATACCGCGAAAAACGCCACCAAATATCCGTTCGTCGATCGGAGCACGCTGTCCTCAACCGGCTTGCCCTCGAATTTGACAGTCACGACCGAGTTCGGCGAAATACAGCGGCGAAGCTCCGCAATGCCGTTTTTGACGATGAGTATCAGGCGCGCGACCTTGATACCGCCGCCCGTCGATCCGGCGGACGCGCCGATGAACATCAGTATCACGAGCAGCATCTTGGAAAATTCCGGCCAAGCGTCAAAATCCGCCGTCGAAAATCCCGTTGACGAAATGATCGACGCGACCTGGAAGAACGAATATCTGAACGCTTCTCCGAAACTTGCGTAAAGCTTCATTATATTCAGTGCGATTATGACGATCGCGCCGACGACGATGCCTGTATAAACGCGGAATTCCTCACTTTTAAGCGCGTCGCGGACGCGCCCGATTATGATGAGGAAGAATACGTTGAAGTTGATTCCGAACAGGAACATGAACACAGCGATGACGTACTCGCAGTACGCGCTGCCGTAAGCGCCGATACCCGCGTTTTTAACGGAGAATCCGCCTGTTCCCGCCGTTGCGAACGAGTTGACCACGCTGTCAAACACCGGCATTCCGCCGCAAACGAGGAGGATAAATTCAAGCAACGTCAGCGCGACGTAAATACCGTAAAGGATTTGCGCGGTTATGCGGAGCTTCGACACGATCTTGCCGACTTTCGGCCCCGGAGATTCCGCTTTCATCAGGAAGATCGACTGCGTCTCCTGCTCCGGAAAAATGGCGAGCACGAACACCAGAACGCCCATGCCACCGAGCCAGTGAGTAAAGCTGCGCCAGAACAGAAGTCCGTGCGAGAGCGCCTCAACGTCGGATATGACCGACGCGCCCGTCGTCGAAAATCCCGACGCCGTCTCAAAAAACGCGTCGACGAACGACGGCACCTCGCCGCTTATGACGAACGGCAGGCAGCCGAACAGCGACATCAGAAACCACGACAACGCGACAACAAAGAAACCTTCCTTGGCAAAGAAGCTCCGTTTTGTCGGCTTTTTCAGCGTCAGCGGTATTCCGATGGCGAGCAGCGCCGCGATCGGCGTAAGGAACGCGAGGTATAGATTGTCACCGTAAATCATTGACACAATGAGCGATATGCCGAGGAATGCCGCCTCTACCTTGCATATCTGACCCATTATGTAGCTTATCATTCTGTAATTCATATGATCAGCCCATTATTTCTTCAAGGTTTCGTAGGAACAGTCCGTTCGATACGACGACCACGTTGTCGTTCGGCTCGATAGTATCGTCGCCGCCGGGGATTATGACCTTTCCGCCGCGGACGATGCAGGCGATGAGTATCTCGGGTTTAAGTTTCATTTCGCGCAGCGGCTGATGCGTGCACGGCGAATCCTCCTTGACAACGAATTCCACCGCCTCGACCTTGTTGTCAACGAGCTTGTACAACGTCTGCACCGCGCCGTCCGAGTCGCTCTGTTTCGAGCGGACATATCTGACGACATGATTTGCCGACACAGTCTTAGGAGATATGGCGTTGTCGATGTTTTCCGAATTGATGACACGGAGCAGCGACGAGTTGTTGACCTTTGAAATTATGTACGGTATCTTGCGTATACGCGCGCACATGGAAATGATGATGTTTTCCTCGTCTATCCCCGTCAGCGCGACGCAGGCGTCATATCCGTCGAGCCCCTCTTCCGTCAGAAGATCCTCGTCTGTGCCGTTGCCGCAGATGATAGTCGCCTTCGGCAGCTTTTCCGAAAGCTCGACGCAGCGCTTTTCGTCGATCTCGACGATCTTGACGCGGATCCCGCTCTCGGCGAGGTCGCGCGCGAGATAATACGCTATCGTGCCGCCGCCGACGATGAGCACGGAGTGCGCCTTCTGCCTTTCGTAGCCGAACAGCTTGAACAGCTCGCCCATGTCGGCATGCGACGCCGTGATGTGTATCTTGTCGCCCGCCTCGATCATGAAATTACCGTCGGGGATATGTATCTCGTCGCCGCGCTGGACGGCGCAGACGAGTATTTTTATCTTGAATTTTTTGTAAAACTCCCAAAGTCTGAGCCCGGCGAACGGCAGATCGTCCGTCACGCGTATCTCGACAAGGTCCGCCCTGCCCTTTGCGAAGTTTTCGATTTTGATCGTTCGCATCGAGCGAAGTATACGCGATATTTCCTGCGCCGTTTCAAGCTCGGGGTTCACCATCATGCTGATCCCGAGCTCGTTACGCATGAAAACGAGCTGACGCGAATATTCGGGAGCGCGCACTCGCGCGACGGTGTGATGAGCGCCGAGCTTTTTGCCGATCAGGGCGCACAGCACGTTCACTTCATCCGACGAAGTGGCGGCGATAAGCATTCTCGCTTTTGATATCCCCGCCTCCTTCAGCGTGTCGATGTTCGCGCCGTTGCCGCATATACCCATAACGTCGTATTTACCGACGATATTCTCCACCACTTTGTAATTTGTATCAATAAGGGCTATGTCATGCCCTTCTTTAATGAGGCAGTCGACAAGCGTTGATCCGAACTTGCCCCCTCCGATTATGATTATGTTCATAAGACGTCCCCCTTTAACGTAAGAGTCTCTTTTCAAGCTAATATAATATCACAATATTGAAAATAAATCAATAGATTTGACAAATATAATAAAGTAACGTCGCCGTCTCCGCCATCATATAATGGATTGAAAGGCACTGCCTTTCAGACTTTCAAAACGGAGGACATCATGGCAACATTTTATAATCAGGCGACGCTGACGTACAGCGGCGGCGTCGCCTCATCGAATATCGTATCGGGCGAGATCACGGCGGCGGTGACGGTGACGAAGACGGCCGTCGGCAACACGTACTCGGCCGGCGACACGGTAACTTACGTCATTTCGATAAACAACGCGGGCACGGCGGCGCTGACAGATCTTACGCTTACCGACGATCTCGGCGCGTATCCGTTCGGCACGGGAACGCTCTATCCGCTCGACTACGTCGACGGAACGGTGCTCTACTACATCGGCGGCGTGCTTCAGCCGACGCCGACAGTCACGTCGACAGACGGGCTCGTGATATCGGGCGTATCCGTCCCCGCCGGCTCGAACGCGACGGTGATCTACAGCGCAAAAGTCAACAGCTATGCGCCTCTCGCGGCGGGCAGCGAGATAACGAACTCCGTCACCGTTTCGGACAGCGG
The DNA here is from genome assembly GCA_017542695.1 of Clostridia bacterium. The sequence goes on along the minus strand of JAFXWT010000105.1, from coordinate 339 downwards.
CAAAGTCGCGGTCACGGCAACGGAGACGGTGATGGTAAGAGGCGACGCCGATCTTTCGATCTCGAAAGCTCTTTCTCCCGATATCGTCAGTGAAAACGGGACGATAACGTACACGTTCGTCATTGAAAACGAGGGCGGAGCCGAGGCGGGAGCCGATGCGAACGTTGTTCTTTCCGACACGTTCACACCAATCCTCTCGGGCATCACGGTGACGCTCAACGGCTCACCGCTCGCATCCGGCACGGGCTACACTTACAACGAGTCAACGGGCGCGTTTGCGACTGTCGCGGGAGTGATAACCGTTCCGGCGGCGACGTACACGCAGGACGCGACGAGCGG
>JAFXWT010000104.1 GCA_017542695.1 Clostridia bacterium | reverse complement strand
GAAGGTGAGATTTGCCGAGGGAGACATCATCGCCGACGTTGAAAAAAACGCCGAAGCGATCATTCATGAACCGATTGATTATATACTCGAAAAAATAAATGATCCCGAAGGAGAAACGATATGAAAGCAATACTGCCGAAAGGTCCGTCGATGAACGATATGCTCCGCCAGGCGCAGAAAATGCAGGAGGACATGGCAAACAAGCAGGCCGAGCTCGAAGCGCGAGAATACGATATTTCAGCGGGCGGCGGCGCGGTCAACATAAAGATCAACGGCAAAAAAGAGATCGTTGAACTGAAAATATCGCCTGATCTTATTGACCCCGACGATCCCGAGACGCTTGAGGACATTATCATAGCCGCCGTCAACGAGGCGATAAGCACCGTCGAGAACACGGCGAACGCCGAAATGCAGAAGATAACGGGCTCAATGGGCGGCCTCGGCGGAATGCCCGGTCTTTTCTGATATTAAATTTGCGAAAGGTTTTTTATGGAATATATAGCTCCACTGCAAAACCTCATCGACAAGTTTGCGTCGATACGCGGGGTCGGCAGAAAGACGGCTGTGCGCTACGCTTTTTCCGTGCTCGGAATGAGCGACGAGGCGGCGGGCGCGTTTGCCGACGCGATAATCGCCGCCAAGCGCGATATACGTCACTGTAAAATTTGCGGAAATCTGTCTGACGGGGAAATATGCAAAATTTGTTCTGACGATAAGAGAGATGCGTCTGTCATCTGCGTCGTCGAAGATGAAAGAACGCTCATGGCGCTTGAAAACGTCAAGGAATTCCGAGGACTTTATCACGTGCTCGGAGGCGCCATCTCGCCCGTCAACGACATGGGACCTGACAAGCTCCGTTTGGCCGAGCTTATTGAGAGAGTGAACGCGGGCGGCGTCGGGGAGGTCATTATAGCGACAAATCCGACTGTAGACGGGGAAATGACGGCGATGTACATAAGCCGACTTCTTGCGTCGTCGGGAGTGAAGATCACGCGCCTCGCGTACGGCGTACCTGTCGGCGCGGACATCGAAAATGCCGATGAAGTGACTCTCACACGCGCGCTTGACGGTCGCCGTGAAATTTAACAAATAAACGCAAAATGTAAATTATACCTTGCAAAAAAATCGAAAAATTTTCGACAAAAACTGAAAAATATTGACATTTTTCTTTTTGGTTGGTAAACTTTTTTACAGTAATAAAATTATTTTTGCTGTAATCAGCAGAATGGAGTAAAGCAATGAAATCAACCGGAATTGTCAGAAGAGTTGACGAACTCGGAAGAGTTGTTCTTCCCATTGAGATCAGAAGAACAATGGGGATCGACAAATGCGACTCTGTTGAGATATTCGTCGACGAAGAAAAGATTATTTTGAAAAAATATCAGCCCGCCTGCATCTTCTGCGGCAATGCTGATAATGTCACTTTCTTCAAGGGCAAACTCATTTGCTCGGACTGTTTGAGTTCGCTCAAAAAATCGGTCCAGCTCTGACAGACGATATAGGTTCAAAATAAAAAAAGCAGGCGGCGCCTGCTTTTTTCTTTTATTTTTCGTCCGAGCCGCAGCGGAAATAAAGCTTGTTGAGGTATTTCAGATATCCACGGTCGAGCGAAAGAAATTGATCTTTCGTCACTCTCCATTTCCAGCATCCCGCGTCGACGCCCGGCGTGTTCATGCGCGTGTCGCCGCCGTAAAGAAGGAGGTCCTGAAGAGGGAAAATAACGGTGTCGGCGTGGCTCGCCATCATCGTTTTGACGACAGAATAATATCCGTCCCGGCAGTCCCACCACCCGCCGTTAAAGCCGCAGTACGAAAGGAGCCGGCCGCGTGTCGCGTCATCGAGATCGAACATAAAGCCAAGCAGAGTGTTGTTGTCATGAGTGCCTGTGTAGGCGATGCAGTTTCTTTCGTAGTTGTGCGGCAGATGGGGATTGTCCTCGTCGTCGGCAAATCCGAATTGGAGTACTTTCATTCCGGGGAGTCCGCTGCTTTCGACGAGTTCTTTGACATCGGGGGTGATGACGCCGAGGTCTTCGGCGATGAGCTGCTTGCCGTCGCAAGTCTTTTTGAGAATTTCGACAAATTCGCGCCCGGGGCCTTTTACCCATTCGCCCTCGCGGGCGTTCGGCGCATCGGGAGCGCAGGTGTAGAACGCTTCGAGACCTCGGAAATGGTCGATGCGGATGCAATCGAAGAACTCGCACATGAACGATATCCTGTCGCGCCACCATTTGTAGCCGTCGGCTTTCATTTTGTCCCAATCATAGAACGGATTGCCCCAAAGCTGACCGTCGGCGCTGAAATAATCGGGCGGAACTCCCGCGACGCGTGTGGGACGGCGCCGCTCGTCGACGAGGAATTGATCGGGAGATTCCCATACGTCTGAGCTATCCTGAGAAACGTAGATCGGGATGTCTCCGATTATCGAAATGCCTTTGTCATTTGCATATTTTTTGAGCTTTTTCCACTGTCGGACAAACGTGTGGCAGATGAATTTCCACGTTTTCAGCACGTCTTCCTTTTCTCCGTCGCTTGTCCAGAGCCAGAACGGGATATCGCCGTTTTCGGCACGGCAAGCCATGAAATGACAGAATTTTTCGGTATGCGGATGCGACGCGAAGAAGCTCTCGTATTCCTTGTCGCCGGGATATCGTGACGCGGCCTTTGCGAGCAGATCAAATCTTTCGTTTTTGAGACGATCGAATTCGGCGG
>JAFXWT010000103.1 GCA_017542695.1 Clostridia bacterium | reverse complement strand
CGGCGACGGTACGCCTTAAGGCAGCGCTTATACGTGAAGATCAGATCGTGAACATCGAGAAACGTCTTCCCAGCTCCGACTGTTCCGGTACGACACTGCACAACATCACGGTTCGGACGCTTCCGATGGAACCACTGTATCAAAGTATACACAAAAAGCGCTGCAGAAGCAATGAATAAAATTATTCTAAAAAAACTCAAATACTCTGAAAGCATTGACAACACCTCTTTTCATGATATAATTAAAATACGGCAGGTCAGATTCGAACTGACAACAATCCCGTTTCGCGTCTATACGGATTTTATGACGAAGCTTTTCCATTAAGCTACTGCCGCATTTTTTTAAGTAAAAGAAAGGAAATTAAAAAATGGAAATATTAGCATGGATAATAATCGGAATATTAACAATGATAATGATAACACAACTTTCAATTTATGGAAAAATTACAGATATTATTAAGAAATGGGGACCAAAGACTGACTTGAATAATCATCAAGCCAAAGATAACCGGCACGGATTGCCTTGGGATACGACGGAAAAAGAATAAAAGGTTCAAAAGTTGAGGAATAAGTAGATGAAAAAGTATAGAGTTCATTTTTATTAACATCAAACAAAGCAATGTTATGTAAATGTTCAGGGCCTGAAAAATGCACTTCTTGAAAATAAACAACATCAGGAAGAGTAGAATAAAAAACCTCATAAAACCGACCTGCATCAAAAAGAGAAGAAGAAACAGGCTCAGCAATAATAAATTGACGATCAAGAGGAATTCGATCAACAGATGAATCTAAACTCGAATAAAGAAAATAAACGCAAGATGATAGACCCAAAACCCTTCCAAAAGATGAAGAAATGAAATCACCAAAATCAGCAATTCGACCGAAACCACGTTCCAAAATGGAAAAAAGACCATTCGAATCATCAAAACGATAAGATGTAAGAATAATATCACTTCCATCATAAGATGCACCGGATAGAACCGAAGAAAAATGATAACTCCCCAACGCCTGTAAACTCACAAAATTTGTAATAAAAAGTAACAAAGCAAAGATTACTATCACAGCGACACCTCGCGACAAGAGCCATACGGCTCTATGTCGCGCCGCACGGTGTCGCTGTCCTTCTTTATTAAGCATTTTGTGATCGATCTTCGGCTTTTTAAGTTCAGTACTAGGCAAATTATTAGATTGAGAGTATTTCTTCATATCATCACCCCTTTATCACTTTTATAACAAAATAGATTAGCAGCACAACGAGGACAGTCGTGGTAACCGAAAGAAGCGTAATACCGCCGAAACCGACTTGTGAGCTGATCGTGAGCCACGCCGTGAGCAAGCTTTCCGTAAGTCCGGTAAACATTCCGCGCAAGCTGTTGCCTGGATCAACATAAATATCCGTTCCGGGAACAAACTGCCAACCTGCATACAGCGTTATATTACGAGAAAGCGTCGCGCCGGGAACAACAGGATCCTGCAGCTCTTCGTCTGTATACCAACCGAGGAAAATATATCCATACCGAGTGGAAACGGGAAGCTGCGACGGGATCGTAGTTTGACCGGAAAGAGCATAAACAGAAGATCCACCGTTCGACTCAAACGAAATTGTATACGTCGGCGGGACATAAACAAAACGACCGTAAACAGTGAGATCAGACGTCAGAGTCGTAGTATCACCGACACCGCCGACCTTGTTTGTATAATTGCTATTATAGTACCATCCATCAAAACCGCTTTCGCCGGGAGTATAATCATATATTACTGTAGCGCTATCGCCGTAGTCGTATGTATACGTAGATGAAGATGAATAAGGCGCTCCGGACGGAATATCGGCGAGAATGAATGTAACATTGACAGTCGACGGAGTAGAAGATCCGCCATTTATATAATGACCGTAAACGGTAAGATCAGACGTCAAAGGTGTAGTGTCAGACGAGCTGTATCTATTCGTGTACGTAGTATCAGTATACCATCCGTCAACGTAATAATTGTCTATAGAAGAAGCTGACCAATCATATACTGATGAAATAGGATCTCCATAATTAAAGGTCTCGGTATGCTGAGACGGTGAAGAACCGGAAGAAAGAGGATTATCATATATTACATAAGTAACATCGACGGTCGACGGAGTCGATTGAACAGAAGTCCACTTTGCGTAGAGCGTTATGTTAAAAGATAAAGCGGATCCACCAATCGCAATCGTAGTAAGCGCACTATCCATATACCAACCGTCAAATGTAAATCCCGACTTTGTCGGAATAAAATCCGGATGGCTTTGAATTGCAGTAGGGATCATATTACGATTATTAAGTGTAGGAATTGCACTGCCGCCGTTAGAATTAAACGAAATCGAATAAAGCGACACGTTAGAAGATGTTACAATTTCGACGATATAAAACCCAGACCCCGAAATAGATGTATATGAGGTACCGCCCGACAAAATGGGGATGTCTTGACCTAAATATTCGCCAGAAACATCATCAAAAAGAGAGTATTTATACGTAATATTTGAGTCAAAAGGAAATGACTGATAAGTCGTAAATGAGCTTGACGACCCAATACCGACACGAACCTCGCTACCTACTTGCTTAACGACAAATTGTGTATCGCTCGAAAGTGAAATCGCATCCCCCCAAACGTTATTATTAAAAAGAAAACTTATTTCACCGTCAAAGGAACCACGTGTCGCAGTTGCGGAAGATGAACCCGCGAAAACAGAATTCGAAAAAATACCGAAGAGAAGAACGACCACAAAAAAGATCGTCAGGATCTTAATTAAATTTTTCATAAATCACCTCAAGATGAAGAAACCGGAATTGAATTGATAAACTCATGCCGAACAGAGAACGTCGGAAGCAAATTACCGAGAACAACCATAAGGCAAATGACGAGAATAACAAGATCACACATAAACTTGACGCGCTTCGAAGCTTTACAGAGAGTCAAAAACAAACGGAAGAAAAGCATATAAACGAAAAGAATAAGAGTTACCGCGAGGATGGTTTCAAGAACATCAGATCCGACAACATCTTCAAACGGGCTCCAAAGATCACGAAGAGCTTGAATTATTAAATCCATAAAAACACCTCAAAAAAAGAATACGGGGGAGGGGGAAAACTCCCCATCCCCCACAAAAGATCAGCGACCGACCTTATGTATAACCCAGCGAGCTATACCGATCGCGAGACCGACGCCGATCATGACGAGACCGACGGTAGCAAAGACGGTGAGACCACCGGTCGTGGAATCAATGAACAAGTTCGAGAAGAACGTCGGAACACCGCTTCCGAGACCCTCCATCAATCCATTGAAACCTTCAACGATTGCATTGATAAGAGAAGTGATAAAGTTTGTAGCATTACCTTCAGCGAGTACAGGCACGAAAAAAACCTCCTTTCCACAAAAATAATGAGCTCATTTCAAATCATAAATGTTGTCGATCTTGCCGTATTTATTGAACACAACATCGACATCGGAGCCGACTTTGAGAGAAGAGTCGACTTCAGACACGCGCTTCGAAGAAAAGAAAAACTTGTCCACTTCAAGACCACTTCCTTTATCCGAAGGGATAGGAGACGCAAGATAAATGGAGATACCCTTTATCGAATTATCATCCTTATCCGTAAAATCAACAGTTTTTACACCTGCAATAGAATATTTCACCGGGAAACCTCCTTTCATTGTTATTTATCATTATTTATCACCTCCATTATCATTTTTTAAAGAAATATTTTTTTCAGCCATTTTTTCAAGTTTTTTACGTTTTCTGCGCTCATCAAGAAAATTTAAATGACGCTCCTCAGCGGGATAACATTTAGATTCAATTCGTCGAACAAGAGCACCGACAAAAAGAACAACAGCCCAGAAAAAGATAAAAACAGAAACAAAACCGAACGCAGTCTGAACCCCTAATCCAAAAGCGGACATTTCCGAAGGCGTAAAATTTTCAACGAGTTCTGACAAATTTAATTCTTCCATACTTGACAAATACCTTCTCTTTCTAAATAATTTTTTTGATATTTTTTTAATTTATATTTTAATTGCCATTTGGCAAATTTTCATCTTGTACTTTATCCCAGAAAGGTTTATGAACATAAATCGGAGCTAAATCGTCAACAAGCTCTTTGCCACGATCGAAAATCTCATCAAGAACCTTTTCGCGTTTTTCAGCTGCGGAGATCTTCGCCGACTCAACAGCTTGTACATACTTTGGATTCGGCTTTGTTGATCGAGACTTCAACTTTTCGACGAAAAGATCAACACCGTAAAGATCGATCAAAGCGTCAATCGCATTTCCCGCTTGATTAAATACGTAATTCTCACATTGAAGCAAGTTATATTCAGTACCGGGCTTTATGTAAATTGAAATCCGATTTGCCGATTTTATCAAATTCGACCAATATTCCGTCAGAGGCCAGCGAGACGGATTTGAATCAAGCTGCGGAACAACGTAACGAAGATAATTCAAAAGAACGCCGGCGAAAGCTGCACCAATATCCTCTTTAATCCGTGAAAAAGCAAGCGCACGATCATTACGAAGCTGCAGCTCGACACGCACCCAATGCGTACCGTCAGTATAGTTACGCTCACGAGCTTTATCATATATACGGATCAACACATCAGACTTATATGATCCGATAACAACACTGCAACCTTTTGACGACTGCAGCACTTCCCACTCCGTACTTTTCGACACAAAATTATGAGCGAGAGTGTCACCGGCGAGCACTGCCATATCAAGTATGCCGAAACATTCCTCGCCGGGCATTTCCGGAACGAAACGATCATCAAAAGCAACATCAAGACGTGTAAGCTTAAAATCGCCGGAGTCACATAAAGCAAATATAGAGGTAAAGTCTCCGGTGCCGAATGACTCAAATGCGCGGCAACCTTGACCGGACATCTCAAGCCAAACGCTGTCATTCCCATCAAAGTGGATCGAAATACACTCAAAATACATACGACGACGATAACCGTGAGCGCCCTTCGTCTCGATCCATGGCGCAGACTGCAAGCCGAGAAAATCAATAAAATCAGCGACAGAATAACATTTTGAAGTAACAGAGAGCCAGTCAATTATGACTTTACATTCATTTTTCATAATGCTTGACCTCTCATATCTTGTAGATAGTACCCCCCTGTTAGCGGGGGGGGTCAGCGGAAAACGCGATTTTTTTCACATTTTCCTTGTCAAAATAGATTATACAACAAACATATCATATAATATAATAAAATTTATATTGACTTTCGTAAAAAAAACTGATATAATCTTCTCTGCATGAATATTTTTGACCATTGGAGGAAATAAAATGGAACTTTTAAATATCAATGATGTGGCAACGAACCAAAAAGAACTTGAGATCAAGGTCGACAAAGCCACATTCGACGCCGAGGTAGATAAGGCGTTCAAGAAAAACGTCGGTAAGATCAATATCCCCGGCTTCCGCAAGGGCAAAGCGCCTCGCTCCATCATCGAAAAGATGTACGGCAAGGGCGTATTCTATGAGGACGCGCTGAACGCTCTCCTCCCCGAAACGTACGAAAAGGCGCTTGATCAGTCGAAGCTCGAAGCGGTCTCCCGCCCCGAGTTCGACATCAAGAACATCGGCGACGACGGCGTTGTGCTCACGGCTAAAATTTTCGTCAAGCCCGAGATAACGGTCTCCGAGTATAAGGGACTCAAAGGCGAAAGAGACAAAGTTGAGATCACGGACGAAGCTGTCAACACAGAGATCGACCGCGTTAGAGAAAGAAACGCGAGAAGCATCGAAGTTACAGACCGCGCGGCAAAGAACGGCGACGAGGTCGTATTCGATTTTGACGGCTACTGTGACGGAAAGCAGTTCGACGGCGGCAAGGCGGAGAAGTACAACCTCAAACTCGGATCGGGACAGTTCATCCCCGGCTTTGAAGCGCAGGTAGAGGGAAAGACGATCGGCGAGGACTTTGACGTCAACGTCACGTTCCCCGAGGATTATCAGGAAAAGACGCTTGCCGGCAAGGCGGCGACGTTCAAATGCAAGATCCACGAGATCAAGGAAACGGAGCTTCCCGAGCTTAACGACGAATTTGTAAAAGACGTTTCCGAATTTGACACGGTCGATGAATATAAAGCCGACGTCAAGGCAAGACTCGAAAAGGACGCGAACAAAGCGGCGGATCAGAAGCTCGACGAGCAGCTTATGGACGCGCTTGCGGCAAACATCGTCGGCGAGATACCCGAGTGTATGTACGATAACGAGGTCGAAAATCTCGTTTCCGATTATGAAAACCGCCTGCGCTATCAGGGATTGTCGCTCGATATGTTCATGAAGTACACGGGTCAGGACATCGAAGCACTCAAAAAATCGTTCCGTCCGCAGGCGGAAAAGCAGGTAAAGACTCGCCTTGCGCTCGAATACGTCGCAAAAACCGAGAAGCTCGAAGCGACGGACGATGAAATAGAAGAAGAATTCAAAAAGATCGCCGACGGCTACCGTCTTGAAGTCGAAAAGGTCAAGGAAGCGATCAAGGCGGACGCCGTAAAGGCGGACGTTGAGGTCGGCAAGGCGGTGCTCTTCGTGCGCGAGAACGCATCCGTTTCCGGCGCAAAGAAGAAAGCCGCTCCGAAGAAGACGACGAAGAAAGCCGAAGACGCTCCCGCCGAGAAAACGACGGAAACGAAGGAAGCTGCTGAGGAAGCTCCCACACCGAAAAAAACAACGAGAAAGACGACAAGAAAGACCGAAGAAAACACCGAGGGTTAATAAAGACATTACGTATTCGCAGGCGAAAGTCTGCGAATACGATTAAAAAAGACAAAATACATTTTTCGACAGGAGGAAATACAATGGCACTTGTACCGATGGTAATAGAAAAGACGGGGCTCGGCGAGCGCTCGTACGATATTTATTCAAGACTTCTCAACGATAGGATCGTGTTCTTGTCCGACGAGGTCAACGACGTAACGGCGTCGCTCGTCGTGGCGCAGCTTCTGTATCTTGAAGCGCAGGATCCGGACAAAGACATATCGCTTTACATCAACAGCCCGGGAGGTTCGATCTCGGCGGGCATGGCGATATACGACACGATGAACTTCATCAAATGCGACGTATCGACGATATGCGTCGGCATGGCGGCGTCGATGGGCGCGTTCCTTCTCGCCGCGGGCGCTGAGGGCAAGAGATTCGCTCTGCCTAACAGCGAGATCATGATCCACCAGCCGCTCGGCGGCGCGCAGGGACAGGCGAGTGACATCAAAATTCAGGCGGAGCATATCCTCAAGATACGCAAAAAGCTCAACGAAATACTCGCCAAGAAAACGGGCAAAAGTTATGACGAGATCGAGCGCGACACCGACCGCGACAACTGGCTCTCCGCCGACGAGGCGAAGGAGTACGGGCTTATCGACAAGGTCATCGAAAAACGCGCGTAAGAGGGAATTATGGCAGATAAGAAAAACAACGGACGGCGCGCGTTCTGTGCGTTCTGCGGCCGCGCCGAAAACGAAGTCCCCGTCCTGATACCGTCGCCCGCCGGCGTTTACATCTGCAGCGAATGCGTGCAGAATTACGGCGCGCTCCTCGAGCAGTATGAGCTTGGCGGCGAAGCCGTCGAGGCAGACGAGCTGCCTTCCATTGAGGAGCTTCCGAAGCCCGAGGAGATCAAAAAGACGCTCGACGAGTACGTCATCGGGCAGGACGAGGCGAAGATAGCGCTCTCCGTCGCCGTCTATAACCACTATAAGCGCATCTCGCAGAAAAAGGACGCGCCGAAAGGCAAGAACAAAGCGGAAACGTCGCCCGACGACGTCGAGATACAAAAAAGCAACGTGCTTCTTCTCGGACCTACGGGCGTCGGCAAGACGTTCCTCGCGCAGACGCTCGCAAAGACGCTGAAAGTCCCGTTCGCGATAGCGGACGCGACAACGCTCACCGAAGCGGGATATGTCGGCGAGGACGTCGAGAATATCCTGCTCCGTCTCATTCAGGCGGCGGATTTTGACGTCGAGCGCGCCGAGCGCGGCATCATCTACATCGACGAGATCGACAAGATATCGCGCAAGAGCGAGAACCGCTCGATTACGCGCGATGTTTCGGGCGAGGGCGTTCAGCAGGCGCTGCTGAAAATTCTTGAGGGTACGGTTGCAAACGTTCCGCCGCAGGGCGGGCGCAAGCACCCGAATCAAGACTTCATTCAGATCAACACGGCGAACATCCTCTTCATCTGCGGCGGCGCGTTTGACGGGCTTTCGCAAATAATCGAAAAGCGCCGCGGCAACCAGACGATCGGCTTCGGCAGCGAGATCAAAAAATCGTCGGAGCGCGTTGCAGAGGGACTTTACCGCGACGTCACGGCGCACGACATCGTCAAGTACGGGATAATCCCGGAGCTTGTCGGCAGAATGCCCGTCATCGTCGCCCTCGACTCGCTCGACGAGGCGGCGCTGCGCCGCATACTTCTCGAGCCGAAAAACTCCATCATCAAGCAGTACAAAAAGCTGTTCGATATGGACGGCATCGAGATCAATTTTACCAATGAGGCGATCTCGAAGATAGCGAAGCTCGCCATCGAGCGCGGCACAGGCGCGCGCGGACTCCGCTCGATCATGGAAAAATTCATGACCCCGATAATGTACAAAGCTCCGTCCGACACGGAGAAAAAATCAATAACCATCGACGAAAAAGATGTCGTAGCATAACGAAAAAGCCGCCCGCAAGGGCGGCTTTTTCGTGAGATAATTCATTTTCCGCGCGGTTTTATCAGCCCGACAAGCTCTGTTTCCCGCCGCACATCGCCTGATAAAACGACGAGCGACGCGACGTTGAGCGTCGTCATCAGACAAACGCCGATGTCTGTCAGCTCCCACGCCGTCGCCTCGCCGACGAGCGCGCCGAAAAATGCGAACGCGGCGTAGAGCGCAAGGTAAATTTTCACGGCAACGCGGCTTTTCGTCAGGTAATTCAGGCACGCGCGTCCGTAGTATCCCCAACAGATGAGCGTCGAAAAAGCGAAGAGAACGATCGACGCGGAGACGACAGCGCCGCCTGCTCTGCCGCAAAAATGCGTGAATGCGTCGTATACGCGATCGACTCCTTCGGCGTCGCCGCGCGGCGCAAGCAAAAGAACGAGGGCGGTCAGCGTGCAGATAACGCCGGTATCGAAAAAGACCTCGAAAAGTCCGATCACACCCTGCCTCGCGGGGACGAGTGTTTTAGTCTGCGCGTGAGAGAGCGGCGCAGTGCCGCCGCCCGCCTCGTGTGAAAACGCTCCTTTGGCGACTCCGTGGCGAACAGCCGCCGACGTGAAAAAACCGACAGTACCGCCCCCTGCAGCCGAAAAATCAAACGCCGAAGCGAATATTTCACGAAATACACCAGGAACGCGCTCGGCGTTCGACAGTATTATCAAAAGCGAAACGGCGATATACGCCGCGCTCATCAAGGGAACTATCACCGCCGTCACGCGCGACACGGCGCGGTATCCGCCATATATGGACAGCGCGCCGAGCGCGGCAACGGCGAGTCCGATCGTCCAAGCGGGAACGGCGAGCACGCGCACCGCCGCGCCCGTCAATGCGCGCGACTGGACGAGGTTGCCCATCACGAAAGAGAGAAAAACTCCGAGAACGGAAAATGCGACGGCAAGCGAGCGTCCGAGTTTTCCGCCGACGCCGTATTCCATATAATACATAGGACCGCCGAGAACGGCGTCCCCGTCATGTCGGCGGTATTTTACAGCGAGGGTGATCTCGGCGTATTTCAGCACGGCGGCCACAGCTGCGGAGAGCCACATCCAGAAGATCGCACCGGCGCCGCCGAGCGACAGCGCCATCGAAACACCGACGATATTCCCGACGCCGAGCGTGCCGGCGAGGGAGACGCTGAGCTCGCGCAAAGGCGATCTGCCGCCCGACGTTCTTACCGTTTTTATCGGTCGGCGAATGAAAAAGAATCCGAGCCGGCAGAGTATGAACATACCGCCGCCTATTATCAAAACGGGTATCGCGGACGTTAAAAACCCGTGGATCATGTATTTCAGACCATCCTTTTCCGTTTCTTTTTCAATTTATATGCGCGGCTACGGGAAAAATGAGAAAAATAGCGTCGATTTTTAGCACTCGTGAGAAAAAGTTATGAACTTTTCGTAAAATTTAGCAAAAAGGTATTGATTTTTTCGATGCGTTGTAGTAAAATAAGTAACGAAGTTGGCACTTGTGGCTAACGAGTGCTAAACAAAAACGACAATAAAAAATTAATCTTATAAACGGAGGTATCTGTTATGAAACTCAAACCCATTTACGACAGAGTAGTCGTCAAAATGGTCGAGGCGGAGGAAACGACGAAGAGCGGCATCATCCTCACCTCATCCGCAAAGGAGAAGCCGCAGGTGGCTGAGGTCGTCGCAGTCGGCGACGGAACGCCGCACGATGGATCTAAGGACGCGCTCAGCGTTAAAGTTAAGGTCGGAGACAAAGTCATCGTTTCCAAGTACGCGGGAACGGAAGTCAAGGTCGACGGCGAAGAACTTATAATCGTCAATATGGGCGACATTCTCGCTATAGTCGAATAAGGAGGCATACATCATGGCAAAGAACATAATTTACGGAATTGAAGCAAGAAACGCGCTCACGCGCGGCATTGATAAACTCGCCGACACAGTCAAGATCACCCTCGGCCCGAAGGGCAGAAACGTGGTTCTCGACAAGAAGTACGGCGCGCCGCTCATCACAAACGACGGCGTGACTATCGCAAAAGAGATCGAGCTTGAAGACGGGGCCGAGAACATGGGCGCTCAGCTCGTAAAGGAAGTCGCCACAAAGACAAACGACGCGGCCGGCGACGGTACGACGACGGCGACGCTTCTCGCGCAGGCGATCATCCGCGAGGGAATGAAGAACGTCACGGCGGGAGCAAACCCCATGGTAGTCCGCAAGGGCATCGCAAAGGCAGTCGATAAGGCGGTCGAGTCTCTTAAAAAGAACTCGAAGAAAGTCAGCGGCTCGACAGACATCGCAAGAGTCGGCACGATCTCAGCATCCGACGAGGTGATCGGCAAACTCATCGCCGACGCTATGGAAAAGGTAACGTCCGACGGCGTTATCACCGTCGAGGAATCGAAGAGCGCTGAGACGTACTGCGAAGTCGTCGAAGGTATGCAGTTCGACCGCGGCTATCTCTCTCCCTACATGGCAACAGATACAGATAAGATGGAAGCTGTCATTGACGACGCGCTCATCCTCATCACAGACAAGAAGATCTCAAACATACAGGATCTGCTCCCGTTGCTTGAACAGATAGTTCAGTCGGGCAAGAAGCTCCTCATCATCGCTGAGGATATCGAAGGCGAAGCGCTCACAACGCTCATCCTCAACAAGCTCCGCGGCACGTTCACGTGCGTGGGCGTAAAAGCTCCGGGCTTCGGCGACAGAAGAAAAGATATGCTCGGCGACATCGCGGCGCTGACGGGCGGCGAAGTCATCACGAGCGACCTCGGACTTGAACTCAAAGACACGACGCTTGCGCAACTCGGCCGCGCTCGTCAGGTCAAGGTCAACAAGGACAATACGATAATCGTCGGCGGCATGGGCGATCCCGCGAATATCGCGTCTCGTGTGGCTCAGATCAGACAGGGCATCGAAACGACGACGTCGGAGTTCGACAGAGAAAAACTTCAGGAGCGTCTTGCGAAGCTCTCGGGCGGCGTTGCGGTCATTAAGGTCGGCGCAGCGACGGAGATCGAAATGAAAGAAAAAAAGCTCCGCATCGAAGACGCGCTCAACGCGACGAAAGCCGCTGTTGAGGAAGGCGTAGTATCCGGAGGCGGCATCGCGTTCCTTAATACTATAAATGACGTAAAGACTCTTCTCGACAAAGTCGACGGAGACGAAAAGACGGGCGTGAAGATAGTTCTCAAAGCGCTTGAAGAGCCCGTGCGTCAGATCGCGCAGAACGCGGGATTTGACGGCGGAGTCGTCATTGACAAGATCGTTTCCGAGAATAAGATCGGCTACGGTTTTGACGCATACAACGAAAAGTATGTCGATATGTTCGAGGCGGGCATCATCGATCCGACAAAGGTTTCGAGAAGCGCGCTTCAAAACGCAGCGTCCGTCGCTTCGACGGTGCTGACAACGGAATCGCTCGTTGTCGATATCAAAGAGCCCGAGCCGGCGGCGCCCGCAGGCGGTATGGGCGGCATGGGCGGAATGTATTGATAATTCCGAAAGAATAGTAAAAAGGCACGCAGCGCGTGCCTTTTTATGATATTTCTACGCCAAATTAAAACAAAAAACTCGCCGCCCGTACCGCAGGCGGCGATATTCTTATGTAATTTTTTACTTTCTCAATCTCCCTATCACTCTGCCGAAACAATGCACATTGTCGTAAACGCTTATCGGGATGTCCTTGTATTCGGGATTGAGCGAAATGAGCCGATCTCCGCCGAATTTCTTGAAGAACGCCTCGCCACCGAGCGAGAAAATGCCGAGCTCTCCCTCGTCAACGCGGCTCGTCTGCTCGACGAGCAGGATATCCCCGTCGTGATACCGCGGCATCATGCTGTCGCCCGCGACGCGCACGGCAAAATCAGCCAATTCGGTTACGGGATTTGAATAAACCGATATTTCCGTCGCATCGCTGTCGGAAAGATACGTACCGGTGCCAGCCGACGCCGCCGTCGAGAACAGCTTCAGCCGCCGCACCTGCGGATTTTCGAGCGAATACGGCTTCTGTTCGCGCTCACGCACGACGCGCGCATGCTCCTTATTTATTATAAAGTCAACTGTCTCACGCCCCGCGCGGTCGAGAGCGAAATATTTTTCGGTAAGACCGCTGTCGATGACAGGCGCGCCGGACGTGCCGAGCAGCTCGTCAAATGAGACTCCAAACGCCTTTTTCAGCGCAAGCAGCGTCGAGAGCTTCGGATCCTCCGTAGCTCCGGAAAGGAGTTTGTTCAGCGTACCGAGCGATATTCCCGACAGCTCGGAGAGTGATTCGTTTGTCAGATTCTTTTGTTTTTTTATTTTTTTGATATTTTCGAGCCAGTTCATTTTTACCTCGCAAATACTATACTGCATTGTCATTGTATCACAAAATTTTATACTTGTAAATAGTTTTTCGAAAAAAATTATATTTTACGGTAAAAATTTTTCAAAAATCTCTTGACAAATACCGCAGAAGGTAGTATAATAAGCTCACAAAACTACCGCGAAAGGTAAAAAACGGGTGAAAAACATGGAAAATACAGAGATCATTCTCGGATGTATAGTACACACTTATGAAATAAAAAACGACGATTTTTACGGGAGCGATATCAATGAAACAATGCTCTCGCGCCATCGCCGCTCCAAAGAGCTCGACAAGAAGTGCGAGCGTTTTTCGCCTATGATGACAAAATCGCCTCTCGCTTCAAGGATAGCATAGTTTTTCATCCCTTCTTATAAAAATCCCCATGGCGCAGTCTGAAAAATACTTGCGCCATGGGGCTTTTTTATATTCTCGGTACGTACCTGAGTTTTTTCGAGTAATATTCGCTTTGCGAAAGCACCTTGTCGGCAGGCGATCCGCGCTCGATGTAAATGTCGGATAGTTCCGGGCAATTCTCGAACGTCGAGCGGTATATTTCCTTCAGATTCACGGGGATCTTCACCGATTTAAGCAGCGTGCATCCGTAAAACGCGCGCTCGCCTATGCGGCGCAGCGAGTCGGGCAGAGTGATGTCGCGCAATCCGCGGCACCCGTAAAACGCCTTGTCGTCTATCTCGTTGAGCGTGCGTGACAAATCGGCGCAAAAGAGATTTTCGCACTCAAAGAAAGCGTTCCGCTCGATCACGCGCACTGAATCGTCCATGTGAACAAGCGAAAGCTGTTCGCACGACGAAAACGCATTCGCGCCGACGACCTCAACGCCGTCGCGGATGTAAATTTCGTAAAGAAACGGGCACTCGATGAACGCACGCGGCGCGATCTCGCGCACCGGCCGCCCGATTATCTCGCTCGGCACCTCCGCGCGCGGCGTCATTCCCTCGCGGTAACCCTCGATTATGATATACTCGTCGCGTTTTGAGTATTTCAGCGGAACATTCCTCGCGCGGAAACGCTCGGTAATATCCGAGAAAAGCTCCTTTATGACCGACACGGAACGCGCCCCCTTTTATTTCAAGAATCCGTTGATTATCTGCTCCTCGGCTTCCGCCTCGGTAAGCCCGAGCGTCATCAGTTTGATTATCTGATCGCCCGCGATCTTTCCGATCGCCGCCTCGTGAACGAGCGACGCGTCGACCGAGTTTGCTTCAAGAGCGGGAACGGCGAGAATCTTGCCGTTGTCCATGATGATCGAGTCGCACTCCGTGTGCCCGTGGCACGCGGCGTTGCCGACGATCTTTGCGTCGAACTTCTGATATGACTCATCGCGCGCTACAGCTCTCGAAACGACGTCGGCGCTCGCGCCGTCGCCGTCGAGCACGACGTTGTACGTGCTTATCGCGTTCTGCTTTCCGTGCGTCATAAGACGCTCCTTGACGACGAGCTTCGCGCCCGCTTTGAGATTTGCGATCGTCGTACGGTTCGTGTCGTCGACGCCCTTTATTTGCACCATTTCCATAGTGACGGCGCTGTCCTCTTCCTGATATACCTCGGTCACGGGATTAAGTATGCGCTTGCCCGCGCCATCTCCAGAGCCGTAGTGCTTTTCGACGTATCTCACGGTCGCTCCGCGCCCGACATAAAAGCGGTGAACGCCGTCGTGCTGCGAATCCTGATTTCCGCAGTTGTCGATGCCGCATCCGGCGACGATGAGCACGTCCGCGCCCTCTCCGATGTAAAAATCGTTATAGACCGTTTCTTTCAGCCCGCTCTCCGTCATCACAACGGGGATGTGGACGCTCTCGTGTTTTGTGCCCGGTTTTATTCTTATTTCAAGTCCGCTGACGTCGGTTTTCGACGTTATTTCGATGTTTTCCGTCGAGCGCCTGCCCGCCGACGCGCTGTTCGAGCGGATATTGTAAGCGCCCTCGGGTATTTCGTGCAAGTCGGCGACTTCGAGAAGAAGCCGCTTTTCGATAGCGTCAAGTGTTTTCATTTCGCGTCGCCTCCTTTTTCTGTCAGTACGGAGCAAGCGGCGACCGCCGACGACGTGCCGATCAGCGACGGTAAAACTTCGTCGCGCGTGCCGTGTCTGTCGACCGTGCCGTTTTTGAGAACGATTATTTCGTCCGCTATGTCGAGTATCCTCTCCTGATGTGATATTATCATGATCGAGCTGTTTTTGATCTCGGCGCGCATACGCTGAAAGACCTCGATCAGATTCTGAAAGCTCCAGAGGTCGATGCCCGCCTCCGGCTCGTCGAAGACGGAAAACGTCGTTCCGCGCGCAAGCACCGTTGCGATCTCAATGCGCTTCAGCTCGCCGCCCGAAAGGGAAGCGTTTACCTCGCGCCCGATGTAGTCGCGCGCGCAAAGCCCGACGGACGAAAGATATTCGCATGCGTCGCCGACGGAGAGATTTTTCCCCGCCGCGATCCTGAGCAGATCGAGCACGTAAATTCCCTTGAAGCGCACGGGCTGCTGGAACGCAAAGCCGACGCCCATTTTCGCGCGCTCGGTGACGTTCATGTCGGTGATGTCGACGCCGTTCATGTATATCCTGCCCGCCGTCGGCTTTTCGATGCCCGAGATGAGCCGCGCCAGCGTCGATTTGCCGCCGCCGTTCGGCCCCGTCACAACGACGAGCTTTCTGTCGGATATCGTGAAGCTTACGTCTTTGATGATTTCTTTTTCCTGTCCGTCGGAATCAACGCCGAAGGACACGTTTTTCAGTTCAAGCATATTTTTTCCTTTTTGAGTATGCACGGCGCATACTCCCCTTATTTTAATATCAAGGATATTTTATCATATTTTTCGCCCGTTGTCCATACAAAAAAGCGGCTTTTGCCGCTTTTTTGAAATAAACTTATTTTTTCCTCGGCAGCAGGAGCAGCATTGACGTTTTCGCCTTGTATTCGGCGTAGTCGACGCGGCGCTCCGCGTTGTGCTTTTCCATCATCGGTATCGAAACGAAAAGGAACAGCGCGATGATCGAAAGAAATCCGAGCCCGTAATACCATATATCCGGTCTGATTGCGACGAAAAAGATATACATCCCCGTCCAGAACGACATTTCGCCGAGGTAGTTCGGGTGGCGCGAATATTTCCACACGGAAACGTCGCACGTCCGCCGTTCGCCCTCGTGCTCCTTAAGGAAGCGGTGGATGGCACTGTCAGATATGTTTTCAAGATTGACCGCTGCAAGCATCACGAACAGTCCGATGAGCGACGGTATCGAAAACTTTTCTTCCTGCATTGCGAAAATGCCGCCGACAAGTCCCGCATAAACGACGATCGTCGGTACGAAGTGAAGCCCCACGAAGCTGATGAAATGAAACATCGGCGCGTTGAATTTTTCACGATACTGCGCGTATCGCCAATCCTCGCGTCCGAGTCCCTTGTACGTGATGAGCCAGTTCGCCGTGAGCCGAGTCGCCCATATAATAACGACGGCGAGAAGAATTATGGAATTGACGTTCCACAGCTTGTATTTTATCATATCGGCAATGAGCATCACAGGCGGCGCGACGCTCCAATACGGATCGTAGATTGAAACGTCCGAATAGATGCACGACGCGATGAAAACGACGAGCGTCGCCGTCGCGGTGAACGCCGCCGTCGCGGCAAAAATATTTTCGATAAACATAAACGGCACGGCGCCGACGGCAAACGCGGAAATATAAACGATGATGTCGATTATCACGCCTTTTGTTTTTTCATTCATTTTTATATCCTCTCCCGTATTTTTTCAAATGACGCAGGACATATTCTTTCGGTGAGCGCGCCATTTTTCAGAAGCGTTTTTTCGATTATACCATAACCGCGCCGCCAAAACAACAGGATTTGGAAAAATCTTGTTTTTTATAAAAAAATCCCGAAAAACCCTTGACAATCTCCGCTTTTTATGATATTATATTCGGGCAATCCGAAGACAGCAGGTTCAAAGTAAAAGCTAAGCTACCTGCCGAGGAGAGATACAAACACGTTTTTTGCGTCTTTCTGCGCCTTATCGGTTTGCGGAAAGATTTTTTATTTTTTGCCATCGGGCAAAAGAAAATGCTTGGCTGTTTTATTATAAAGAAGGGTGGTGAAATCATGCCAAGTGCAAAAGTTCTTGAATCCAAGAAGCAGATCGTTGCCGATCTGACGGAAAGACTTAAAAATTCCGCTGCCGGTGTTATCGTAAAATACGAGGGTATCACCGTTGAGAA
Organism: Clostridia bacterium; assembly: GCA_017542695.1. The sequence goes on along the minus strand of JAFXWT010000103.1, from coordinate 28,954 downwards.
GGACACGACTCTCCGTGCCGAGCTCAGAAAAGCGGGCGTTGAGTACACCGTTATCAAAAACACTCTCACAAAGAGAGCATGCGAGAGCGTCGGTTTCGACGCGCTCACAAAAGATCTTGAGGGAATGACAGCTGTTGCGACAAGCGCGGAAGATCCCGTCATAGCTGCTAAAATCCTTAAGAAGTATGCCGATACGATAGAGTCTTTCGAGATCAAATCCGGTTTCGTAGACGGCGGAGTTATCGACGCCAAGGGAGTTAACGAGCTTGCAACGCTTCCGTCCAAGGAACAGCTCATCGGAAAGGTTCTCGGAAGTCTTCAGTCGTCTCTCTACAGTCTTGCTTATGTTCTTCAGGCCATTGTCGACAAAGACGGCGGCAATACGGAGAGCGTAGCGTAATCACAAAAAAACAAAATCAAACTAATTTTTATGGAGGAATCAAATCATGGCATCTGAAAAAATCACAGCTCTTGTTGAGCAGATAAAGACATTCACAATCCTCGAAGTTGCAGAGCTTGTTAAGGCCCTCGAAGAGGAATTCGGCGTATCCGCGGCTCCCGTAGCGGTTGCAGGCGGCGCAGCAGCTCCCGCAGCGGCAGCTGAGGAAGAAAAGACAGAGTTCGACGTTGTTCTCGCTTCGTTCGGCGAAAGCAAGCTCAACGTTATCAAGGCAGTTCGTGAGCTCACAGGCCTCGGACTCAAGGAAGCTAAGGAACTCGTAGAAGCAGCTCCTAAGACGATCAAGGAAGGCGTTTCCAAGGAAGACGCTGAAAAGATGAAAGCTGACCTCACAGCAGCAGGCGCTACAGTCGAGATCAAATAATTCAAAAAAAGAATTACTTAAAAAACGGACGCTCGGCGTCCGTTTTTTTTGTTTGGCGAAACGGAAGACCATATATTATGTAAAATTATATAATGTAAAGGTCTATTTGTCAAGTATTTTATCGCGTAAAATATATAATGTATCAATTATATAATGCGGAGGATAAAATATGCGGCTCAGAGTAGACAAGATCCTTGAAGAAAAGGGAAAAACAAAATATTGGCTGTACATAAAGCTCGGACTCAGTTATCAAAATTTCAACAAAATCATAAATAACGAAACAAAGGGAATGAGATTTGAAACACTTTCGGCATTGTGCGACATTTTAGAGTGCACGCCGAATGATCTTTTTGAAGAATACCACGACAAAAAATAAAAAGCACCTCGCGGTGCTTTTTCATTATATATCGGTTTATTTCAGCGCGTAAACGAGATCGTAAAGTTTCTTCATCTTCGCGCGAACGTTTTCGCAGCGCGCTTCCATATACGCAAGATCGTCGGCGGAGAGCGCCGCGCGCTCATCATCCGTCATTTTGCCTTTGAACATTCTGTCAACTTTCAGCGCGCGCGCGATGTCGACTGTGCAGAGCTTGTCGTCATTCTTGCAGATAACGATGTCCGACTTGCCCGCGAGGAGCTGTTCAACGGCGTATTCGCCCATTTCCGACGCGACGAGTCTGTCCGTCAGCGTGGGGATGCCGCCGCGCTGTGCGTGCGCGGGGCAGGCAAATCTTGTCGTAACGCTCGTTTTTTCCTCGATCGTCTTTGCGAGCTTTTGCGCGTAGCCGACGCACCCCTCGGAAACGATAATTATAAATCCGCGCTTGCCCTCTTTTCTCTTTTCGATGATGCTCTTTATCGCCGCGTCCTCGTCGAAATCAAATTCGGCGACCGCGACGGCGACTGCGCCGGTTGCAACAGCGGTGCGGAGCGCGATGTGGCCCGCGTGGCGCCCCATGACCTCGACGACGTTGCATCTCGCGTGCGATTCGCACGTTGCGCGAAGCGAGTCGACGTAATTCACGACTGTGCTCATCGCCGTGTCGAGACCGATCGTATAGTCGGTTGCCGTGATGTCGTTGTCGATCGTGCCGGGGATGCCGATGGTCGGAATGCCGCGCGAAGCGAGGTCCGTCGCTCCGCGGAACGTTCCGTCGCCGCCGATGGCGATAACGCCGTCAATGTTATTTTCGCGGCAAGTGCGGAGAGCGCTCTGCATGCCATCTTCCGTCGCAAATTCGGGGCAGCGCTCGGTGTAGATTGCCGTACCGCTGCGCTCGATGATATTCGACACCTCCGACGGCTTTGTGAAGAGCTTCAGATTGCCATCGACGAGCCCTTTGTACCCCTCCATAATGCCGTAAACTTCAATTCCGTGCGAAAGTCCCGCGCGGACAACGGCGCGGATCGCCGCGTTCATACCGGGAGCGTCGCCGCCCGATGTAAGTACGCCTATTCTTCTGAATTTCATAATATTTATCCGTCCTTTACTGATTTTTGTCGTTTTCTCCTCCGACGAGGAAGTTTATCGCCCGCGGCACCGCGTCCTTTGCGTTATACCACGGCTCCGAGTCATACCTGTAATCGAATTTCTTGCAGAACCAGCTCACGTCGCCGCCGAGCTCCTTTATGTATTTCTGCATCACGCCGCGCGCCGCCTTGAAATATTCGGAAAAATCCTTTTTGCCGAGCTCCGCCGAGCCGTATTCGAGCAATTTTTTGTAGTGCGGGAGGCAATACGTTCTCGCCGACTCGAATTTTTGCCTGAACTCTTCCTCGTGCTCCCACATATAAACGGCGTTGGAAATGAGACGCGAGAAATTATACTCGATCTTGTCGCACACGTAGCACGATCTTTCGAGCGCGTCGAGCTTCTTCTGCTCTTTTTCGCCCTTCGCGTCAAAGAGCGTCCCGCCGTCGAATATTGTCTTTTCGACCTCCGCGACGTGACTTTCGAGAATCAGCCCCAGCCCGAGGCGGCTCCCCGACGATGCCATCATGTCGAAGTGGCGGCGGCAAAAGCCCTTTTTGTTCGTCTCGATGCGGACGTCGGGCTCCATTTTCGCCGCGCCCATCACCGCGTCGACGGCGTTTTTTTCGAGCATCGAGTACAGCGCGCAGAACGGACACGTCGGCTTCTCGCCCGCCGCGGCTTTGTCGAAAGCTTCGTTTATCGGTATGGTGTAGATCTGTTCAGCCATAAAAACCTCCCATATTTCCGTATTTTACATTATATAACGAAACGAGGAAAAAATCAATGGGTTTTCGACCATTTATTTTCCTTTGAGAAAAACAGAAAAAATCAAACTGCTTGACAAATCCCCTTTTTTCGTGCATAATTGACATTGACGGAGGGATATATCATGTTATACGTTAAACCAAAACCGGAGCAGGCGACGATAAACGGCGAAAAATGCGTCGTGCTGAAACACATAACCGACTTCAACGCCTCGCGCGTTTTTGACTGTGGTCAGTGCTTTCGCTTTAATGAAAAAGACGGGGTCATCGACGGCGTCGCAATGGGCAAGCGAATAAAAATAAAGCAGGATGGCGACAATCTTTATTTGTCGGGGACAACACCCGTCGAATATAATGAGATATGGGAAAAATATCTCGGTCTCGACGAGGACTATGGCGCGATAAACGCCGACGTGTGTGAGAAATTCGGCGTATACAACAACGTGATATTCGACGCGGTCAAAGCGGCGAGCGGCATCCGCATCCTCCGCCAAGACAAATGGGAAACGCTCTGCTCGTTCATCATTTCGCAGAACAACAACATCCCGCGAATAAAAAAGATCGTCGCCGACATGAGCCGCGCCCTCGGCGAAAAATTCGAGTCGTTCGGCGAGGAATGCTACGCATTCCCGACTCCCGACGCGATACTTGCGGCGGGCATCCCCGCCTTAAACGAGCTCAAAATGGGCTTCCGATCAAAATATGTGACGGACGCCGCCGCGCGCGTTGTCGACGGCCGCGTCGACCTCGACGCAGTCGACAAAATGACGTTCGAGGAAGGGGAAGAGTACCTCATGCAGATATGCGGCGTAGGCAAAAAGGTCGCCGACTGCACGCTCCTTTTCGGATATCATAAGACGGAGGCGTTCCCCGTCGACGTGTGGATACGCCGCGTGCTCGAAAAATATTACCCCGACGGCGTCGACATGACAAATCTCGGCAAATACGCGGGCATCGCACAACAGTACCTTTTCTGCTACGAGAGATACATAATCAGTGAAAGCGAGAACGAAAAATGATACTTGACGTAAAAAGCATAACGACCGCCTACCGTTGCTCTGAGTGCGGAGAAACGGTATACGGCATCACGGGCGCCGTCGCGCTGACGGGTGATATGATCAAACTGAAATGTCCGTGCGGCGGGAGCGCAATGACGATAAAGAACATCGCGGACGGAAAGGTGCGCGTCACTGTTCCATGCGCGTTCTGTCAGAGCGACCACACGTTTGTCATATCAAAAAAACTCCTGCTCTCAAAAGAACTTTTCACGTACCCGTGCCCGTATACGGCGATCGACATCTGCTTTTTCGGCACGGATGAAAAAGTAAAAGAAGCGGTCAGATTATCCGACGAAGTGCTTGATCAGTACTTCGTCGACGAGAACGGCAACCGTCTTTCCGATCTCGGAAAGCCGCACGAGCTTTCCGACGAGCACGTCCGCGATCTTATTACTCTCGTGCTCGGCGAGCTCGCCGACGACGGAAAAATATTCTGCGACTGCGGAGTATCGCACGATCTCGCCGTGCGCGACGGGAACGACTATGTCGAGCTGAGGTGCAAAAAGTGCGGCTGCTCGAAGCGCTATTACTGCGACAGCTCCCTCGGCACCGAGGAACTCTTCAACGCCGACGAGGTGCATCTGTTCAAAGAAGAATAAAAGAATATAATCAAAAATGCCGCCCGAAAGGGCGGCATTTTTGATTAAAAAGAGAAATTTATGAAAAAATTATTTGGAGTAGTTGAAATCGAGGAATGTGATATCGAGAGTCACTTCTTTGTACGTTGTCGACTGATATCCGTTCATGGTCGACGTCGTTTCGGGGCGGAGCACCGTCAGCGTCGTCGAGTCGCCCGTCTTGTAGCCGAGCAGTATCATGTGGAGCGCGTCATAGTCGCTTAGCAGTCCGTTCTGATTCTTGTACTGAATGAGGTTGACATTGCCGATCGCCGTTATGATGTCGCCCTCTTTGACGCCCGCGACTGCGGCCGCCGAATCCTCGGCGACTTTTGTGACGCACGTGTAATATGTCACCGAATTCCAGCCGGACGACAGTGTTTTCGAATTGATAGTAACGCCGAGCTTAGCTTTTCCGGGGATGTATCCGTCGTTTGAGACCAGAGTGTCGACGCACGCGACGACTCTTGCGGACGGAATGGCCATTCCTTCGCCCTCGACGATGTTGCCGCTCTTGTCATAGTACGTTTTCGAGTTGACAATGCCGATAAGCTCGCCCTTCGCGTTGAAGAGTCCGCCGCCCGAATTTCCCGCGTTGATCGGGGCTGTGATGAGCAGCATGTTTGTGAGTCTTATCGTCACGTTTGACGACTGAACGTCGAGCGAACGGTCCTTCGCGCTTATGATTCCTTCCGTAACGGTGATACCGTCGCCGTTCGGATTGCCTATTGCGTAAACTCTTTCGCCGACGACCGACGTGTCGCTGTTTCCGATCGTTGCCGCAACGCAGTCGTTCTTGTCGATTTTGATGACGGTGATATCCGTTTCAAGATCGCCGCACACGTATTCCGCTTCATATTCCGTACCGTCGAAAAGTCTGACGACGGCTGTATATCCGGTAAGCTTTGTGTCCGTAACGACGTGATAATTCGTGAGGATGTATCCGTCTGTCGTGTAGATAACGCCGGAACCGTGTCCGAGCAGCGTGTTGTTTGAGTAGAGGGAAATCTCAACTACTGATTTTCGGCAGTTTGAGATCATGTCGGTTTCGGGAGTCGACGTGTTCGATGTTACCGTGCCGGACGGAGTGATCGCCGCGCCGCTTATCGACGAATTTCCCGACGGTATGACGGACTGATTTCCCGACGTTGTTGCCGCTTCTGTCGGCGTGTTCTGCTGCTTTGAAGACGATGTATCCGCGGGGATCGTCGAGGAATTGCCGCTCGTATCGACGGGATAACGCATATAATCGGCGATTTTCCAGATTCCAATGCTCATAACGCCGACAAATACGATAACGCATATCATCAGAACGGCTATTGCCGCGCCCGAAACATAAACGCCTTTTTTCTTTTTCGGTTCTTTCGCCGTCTCGCCGGGCTGTTGAAGCGTCGGACGGTAATTATAGTTATTGTCAGAATTAAATTTCGGACTTTCGTCCTCCTTGACGGTATACTCTTCGGTCGCAAGATCGTTCGTCTCTTCGGCCGATTTCGCAATTTCTTCTTCAAAATCGAGCTGTTCCGTCTGTTTCATTTCATCTTCGGGGCTGATCGTTTCCTCCGGAAGCGCTGTTTCGTCATTTTTCGGCGTTTCGTTTTCTGATCCGTCGCCGTTTACGATCTTTTCTTCTTCATTGTCAGGATAATACATGATTTTGTCTCCTTTTTTGTCTTTTTTAACGTCTACGTTGTAATTATACACCCAAAATGTGAAAAACGGGTGAATTTGAAATAACTTTTGTGTAAATAAGTTTTTACAAATTTGTTGCACTTATGCCGGATTCGTGGTAAAATAATGCCGGAGGTGATTTTGTGGACAGCGGAGTTTATGACCTTTTCGTCAGGATGCCGATACTTTATACCGAGCGCCTTATGCTCAGAAAGATAACCGTGCGCGACAACGAGGATATGTATGAATATTCAAAGCGCCCCGAGGTCTCGCGCTATCTTCTCTGGTCGCCGCACGAGGATATCCGCGTGACGAAGAACTATACAAGATACCTCCAGGGACTGTATCTTAAAAAAAGCTTTTACGATTGGGCTCTCGTTTTGCGCCGCTCGGACAAGATGATAGGTACCTGCGGCTTTTCGCACATCGACGCCGAAAACAACTGTGCCGAGATCGGATACGTTCTGAACTCGGATTATTGGGGGCTCGGCTACGCGGCGGAGGCCGTCACGCGCGTTCTCGCGTTCGGGTTCGAGACGGCGGGCTTCAACCGTATCTGCGCCCGCATCCTCGACGGAAACACGCAGAGCGTGCGCGTCGCGGAAAAGTGCCGTATGAGATATGAGGCGACGCATAAAAACGCTCTCATCGTCAAAGGCGAGTACAAAACGTACCACGAATACGCCATATTGAAAAAAGAATTCCTCGCCGCAAATCCGAAAACTTACAATATATAATATTAGAAGCGCATCAAAGCCGTCGCAAACGCGACGGCTTCGTTTATTTTCATTCCACGTCGTTGTCCCAGACGGGAGAAATATCCTTGTATTTCGACAAAATGTCCTTGAACAGAGCGCGTATTTCGAGCATATGCTCCTTCGTGTCGCCCTCGAATATCAGAACAAGCTCCGGCATGTTCGATGACGCGCGCACAAGTCCCCACCCATACGGGAACGAAACTCTCGCGCCGTTCACGTCGTTGACTTTGCCGGGGTACATCGCCTTGAATTTCTCGACGAGCTCCGCGACGATGCCGTATTTGACCGTATCTCCGCAGTGTGCCTTAATCTCGGGGGACGTCACATACTGCGGGAATTTTGCGACGATCTCGGAGACCGTCTCGTCCTGATGCGAGAGGAATTCGACGAGCTTTGCCGCGACGAACACCGCGTCGTCAAAGCCGTACCAGTCGTCGCCCGAAACGAAGATGTGGCCGCTGCGCTCGCCCGCAAGCTCGGCGCCCGTTTCGTGGAGCTTTGATTTGATGTACGAATGTCCCGTCTTCCACATGAGCGGTTTGCCGCCGTTCTGTTCGATCACGTCGACGAGCTGCTTTGAGCACTTCACGTCGAAAACGACCGTCGCTCCCTTTTTCTTTTCGAGAAGCTGCTTTGCGATGAGCGCCAGCACGGTGTCGCTCCATATGTTGTTGCCTTTTTCGTCGATGACGCCGATGCGGTCGCCGTCGCCGTCAAAGGAAAGACCGATGTCGGCGTGGATGTACGGATGAAGCACCATCTCGCGCATTTTCTGCCTTCCTTCGAGCAAGGAAGGATTCGGAAAATAATTCGGATACGACGTGTCCGGGTCGCAGTGGAGCTGGAACGTCATGCATCCGAGGCGCTGGAACACCTCGTATACGAACACTCCCGCGCCGCCGTTCGCCGCGTCGAGCACGACGCGCATCTTCTTTTTGCCCATGTGGATCCTGCCGACGATGTCGTCGATGTAAGCGTCGCGGACGTCTACTTCCGTGAAGCCGCCGAGCTGTTCCGACTCGCACGGCATGTCGAGGTACGAATAGACCTCCTTGATGTCGTCGGGCTCAAGCGTCTTTGAATATCCGCTTGCGAGCTTAAAGCCCGACCATCCGTCGGGGTTATGGCTCGCCGTGATCATCACCGCGCCCTCACATTTCAGGTGATACTGCGCGAAGTACGCGAGCGGCGAGAGCGCCAGCCCTATGAAATAAACGTCAACGCCGCACTCGCGCAGTGCTTTTATCGCCGCTTCCGCGAACGACGGCGAGCACTTGCGGTTGTCGTAACCGACGACGGCGCGCGTAATGTTTCTTTTATGAAGATATATCGAGTATGCTTTTACGATCTTGTATACGTTCTCGGGGCAGAGCTCTTCGTCGCACACGCGCCCGCGGATGTCGTACTCGCGGAACATACTGTTGAATGCCTGTGAATATTTGCTGTTTGTTACCATCATTTATTTTGCCTCTTTACTGAACACGTTCAAGTGTCCGATATATTATATGCGAAAGCGGGATTATGCGTTTTCGTCCCAGTTGTGATATACGTTGACCACGTCGTCGTCCTCGTCGAGATAGTCGAGCAGTTTTTCCATCTTTTCAACGTCTTCGGGACTCGAGAGCGAAACGTACGTCGACGGAACTTTCGCCTTTTCCGCGCTTTCGAGCGTGTAGCCGAGTCCCGTCAGCGCGTCCGAAACAGCGGTGAGATCGTCCGGCTCGGTGTAAATGGTATACACGTTCTCGTCCTCGATAAAATCCGCCGCGCCCGCCTCGAGCGCGTCCTCCATGATCTTGTCGCCGTCGACCGCCTTGTCGCCGTACTCGTCAAGCCCGGAGATGACGATGACTCCCTTTTCGGCGAAGAGGAAGCCGACGCACCCCGTCTGTCCGAGGTTGCCGCCGAATTTGTCGAACGCGTGGCGCACCGATCCTGCCGTGCGGTTCTTGCTGTCCGTCGCCGCCTCGACGATGACCGCCACGCCCGACGGGCCGTATCCCTCGTAGACAAGTTCTTCGTAAGCTACGGCGTCAGCGCCCGACGCCTTTTTGATTATGCGGTCGATGTTATCGTTGGGAACGTTGTTCGATTTCGCTTTCGTGATGAGGTCGCGGAGTTTAGAGTTCGAAACGGGATCGGGGCCGCCCTCCTTGACCGCGATGGCAATCTCTTTGCCGATCTTCGTAAAGACGCTCGCGCGCTGCGCGTCTGTCTTTTCCTTCTTGTGCATTATGTTTTTCCATTTGCTGTGTCCTGACATATATTTATCTCCTTAAATAATATTCACGTTGTCTGTGGGGGGCGCCCATCGGTCGTCCGTTTTCTTATATCTTCCTCGGCGTTTTCATGCAGATGAGCGGCAAGGCGTTCTCGAGCACGACGTTTGTTGCTTTGACGAGCGCCACGCGCGACGCGCAAACGTCCGCGTCCTCCGCGCCGAGTATCTTGCAGTCCTGATAGAATCTGTTGAACGCCACGCACACATCGAGAATGTATCTTGTGATGACAGACGGCTCGTAGTCGCGCACCGCGCTCTCGACGCACTCGCCGAAGCGGGAGAGCGTCTTTGCCAGCGCCGCCTCGGACGGTTCCGTAACTGTGACTTTGCCGCATCCCGTGTCGCCCGCCTTTTCGATCAGCGAGCAGGTGCGCGCGTACGTATACTGCGCGTAAGGCCCCGTGCTCCCGTCAAACGACAGCGCGTCGTCCATGATGAAGTTGATGTCCTTTATCCTGCTGTTGAGCAGATAGTGGAACACGATGGCTCCAACGCCGACGGCTTCCGCCGTCGCCTCTTTGTCGTCGAGATCGGGGTTCTTCTCGTCGATGACGGCTTTCACCTTTCCGACAGCCGCGTCGATGAGGTCGCGGATGAGAATGACGTTGCCCGTCCTCGTGGCGAGCTTCGCGCCGTCGATCGACACCATCCCATACGGTACGTGAACGAGCTTATCGTAAAAGTCGTATCCCATCAGCTCAACGACCTTGAACCATTGCGCAAAGTGCAGACACTGTTGAGACGCCGTGACGTAAATACATTTGTCAAAATGGTACGTCCTGTCGCGGTAGACCGCCGCGGCGATGTCGCGCGTCGGATAAAGAGTCGAACCGTCCGATTTCAGTATCAGGCACGGCGGCATATTGTATTCCGAAAGATCGACTATCGACGCGCCGTTGTCGACTTTCAGCAGTCCCTTTTCTTTTAGCAGCTCGACCTGCTCGGGCATTTTGTCGGTGTAAAACGACTCGCCCGCGTAGCTGTCGAACGTAATACCGAGTTTTTTGTACGTGCGGTTGCATTCGTCGAGCGATATCTTGACGAACCATTTCCAGAGCGCGATATTCTCCTCGTTGCCCTCTTCGAGCTTTGCGAATTCCTCGCGCGCGCGATCGTTCAGCGTCGGATCGGCCTCCGCTTCCTCGTGGAATTTCACGTAGAGCCGCACAAGCTCGTCCACTCCGCCGTTTTCCACCTCGTCGTGATCTCCCCACAGCTTATATGCCGTGATCTGCTTGCCGAACTGCGTGCCCCAGTCGCCGAGGTGGTTGACTCCGACGCAGTCGTAACCGACGAACTCGTGGAGCTTTTTGAGCGAATGCCCGATGATCGTCGAAGCGAGATGACCGATGTGGAACGGCTTGCAGATGTTCGGCGCGGAATAATCGAGCACGACGGTCTTTCCGTCGCCCGCGTGACCTCTGCCGTATTCGCCGCCCTCGGCGACGATGCGCGGCACGAGCGCCTCGTAATACTTGTTTGAGATGTAAAAATTCAGATACCCGCTCACTGCTTCGCATTTTTCAACGCCGTCGCAGAAAAACTCGCCTACGAGCGCGGACGCTATCATCGGCGGCGCTTTTCTGAGCGCCTTACTTAACTTGAAACAGGGAAACGCAAGGTCGCCCATCTTCTCGTCGGGCGGATATTCGAGCATCAGTATAAGCTCGCTTTCCGTCGGAACTTCGACCCCTGGGAACGATTTTCCGATCGCCGATACGAGCGCCGAAGCGATGTTTTTTTTCAAATTCTGCATATATTGTCCTTTTTCTTGCGAAAAAACTCCGCAAAACCCCATTTTAATAAGATAATTTTACTACAAATCGCGCGTTTTTTCAATACTTTATTTTAATATTTTTCATTATATTATTGACAATCCGTAAGAAAAATAGTATAATTCATACAAATCATACTTTTCATACCATGGAGGAATATATGAAATATCCCGAAGGAAAGCGCGCGTGGTCGGTCAAGATCGGCGAAAAAGGTCAGTTCGTCATCCCGAAAGAAGCGCGCGAAATGTTTGATCTCAACCCCGGCGACACGATCATCGTCCTCGCCGACGAAAAGCGCGGCATCGCTATCCCGCCCAAAGACACGCTCGGCGCGCTTGCGGCGGCGATCTTCGGCGAAAGCGGAGAGGAGGCGCCGAAATGAGCGTCCTGTCAGTCAAAGATCTTCGCAAGGAATACAAAAGCTTCACCCTCGACAACGTGAGCTTCTCGCTTGAAAAAGGGAAGATCACGGGCTTTATCGGGCGCAACGGCGCCGGTAAAAGCACGACGCTCAAAGCAATATTCGGTTTTGTGAAAAAGGACGGCGGCAGCGTCGAATTTTTCGATCTCCCGTTCGAGAAAAACGAAGCCGAGATCAAGCAGAGAACGGGCTTTTTGCTCGGCGAGGTCAACTATTATCAATCGAAGAAAATATCCGCGATAACCCGCGTCACAAAGTCGTTTTTCTCGTCTTGGGACGACGCGGCGTATAAAAGATATATGGAAAAATTCGCCCTCGACGAAAACAAAAAGCCCTCCGAGCTTTCGGCGGGTATGAAAGTGAAATATTCGCTCGTCCTCGCGCTCTCGCACGGCGCGGAGCTTCTCATCCTCGACGAGCCGACGAGCGGGCTCGATCCCGTCTCGCGCGACGAGCTGCTCGATATCTTTCTTGACCTCGTGAATGACGGAAAAACAGTGCTCTTCTCAACACATATCACAACCGACCTTGAGCGCTGCGCCGACAATATCATCTATATCAGAAACGGAAAGATCGTCGCCGATGGCGACATGAACGAATTTGTCGGCGCTTACCGCACCGTAACGTTTGACGGCGAGCCGAAAAGCGATAAGCTGATCGGCGCGCGCCGCGAGAAAAACGGCTATTCAGCGCTCATCCGCGCGGAGTTCGTCACGCCGGACATGAACGCAAAAGAAGCGTCGCTTGAAGACGTGATGCTCCATCTTGAGAGGGAGGGTTGAACATGAAAAATCTCATCAAAAAAGAATTTGCTCTCGCCATGCATCCGACGGCGCCGCTTTTCCTCGCGCTGTCGTCGATGCTACTCATCCCGAACTATCCGTATCTCGTCGCGTTCTTCTACACGGGGCTGTCGGTTTTCTTCACCTGCCTGTCCGGCAGAGAAAACAACGACGTTTTTTACTCGATGACGCTTCCCGTGTCGAAAAAGAAGATCGTCACGGCGCGCTTTGTGTACGTGATCATCCTCGAACTCGCGCAGGTGATCGTCGCCGTGCCGTTCGCGTTCATCAGGCAGAAGATGCCCGTCCCGCCGAACTCCGTCGGTATGGACGCGGGTATCGCGCTCTTTGCTTTTGCGTTCGTCACTCTCGCGGTGTTCAATCTGACGTTCCTCGGCTCGTATTATAAGGACGTCAAAAAGGTCGGCGTGTCATTTATCAAGGGCAGCGTTTCGGTATTCTTTGTGATAACAGTCGTCGAGGTGCTGACGCATATCGTGCCGTTCTTCCGCGACGTGCTCGACACGCCCGACACGGTAAACCTCGCGCCGAAGCTCATCCTCCTCGCCGCCTGCATCATCTTCTACGCGCTGATAACATTATTCACCTATCTCCGCGCGGTCAAGAATTTCGAGAAACAGGATATATAAAGCGAAAAAATCCCGCACCCGCGGGATTTTTTGTTTTGCTTTATCCTGACGGATGAGGAGATAACGTTAAATATCGGCTACAACACATTACCGCCACTGCGATTTTTTCCGGTTTTTTCAAAAAACGGTTGATTTATAGAAAAAAATATGATAAACTGAAATTGCCAAACAAACTGAATATGTGCAGAACGTGGGTGTATTTTCTTTTTTTGCGGAAAATACTGTTTGTCGTTGTATTTTTGCGTTCATTCATGCAATAGAATTTGATAAAATGCAAATTCCAATGCTTGAATGAGTGCGAATACACCTACTGCATTAAAGTTTGTTTGGCGACAACCGGAATTTGCGTTTTAGTGCGCCGGCTTCGGTTGGCGCATTTTTTATTTTATTGCCGCAAAAGCGGCGGAAAGGAAATAGTATGGGAACATCACCGACTTGGATGAGAGTGTTTAAGATTGTTGCTATTATTATTTTTGTTGTTGCAATTATTGCAGGAAATATTTTGGGAATTTCGGGATTTATACACGGAGAGACGCTAGCGGCGTTTTCTTATCTCTTTGGATTCTATTTGGGGGCTATATTTTTCCTTTCATTTTGCATGGTTTTTGTTTTTATATCAGAAAATGTTTATGCTATCCGAAGAGACATTCAAATGATTCGTGAAAAGACATGCGAAACAAATAACAAATCCGATGATATTTATAGTATATTGTCGCGTTGTAAATAAAAAATGGGAGCCCACGCTCCCTTTTTCTATTTTATGGCTCGCCCTATGGGAGAGCTGGCGCGTAGCGCCTGAGAGGGTTTCAATCCTGTTTATTTACCCTCTCTTTTATTCTTTTGTCGATCAAAACACATACGCCGTCAAATTTCTCATCAACATCAAAATTAGAAAAACGCATAACTTCAATCCTGTATTTTTCAAGAATTTTTGTCCTTTCGCCATCGTTATTTTTTCCATCGACAGAATAATGCTGTGAGCCGTCAAGTTCAATCGCAAGACGCGCTTTGTGACAATAAAAGTCAACGATATAATTGTCAATAATACGCTGTTTATAAATTTTTATGGGGTAATATCTTAAATAATCATACCATAAATGCCTTTCTTGGCTTGTCAAATTTCTGCGTAATGTCCGAGCAATATTAAGGAGTTTTGAATTTTTTTTATTTTACATTTTTCTTGATTTGCCATTCTACCCTCTCCGTCACCTGCGGTGCCACCTCTCCCAAAGGGCGAGGCAATTATATCTCGATCCTTTTCACCTCAACGTCTCTTTCCTCTTTCAGACAAACCGACGCCTGATAGCCGATCACGCCGTATATCTCCTTGAAAAACGCGTCTTCCTGCAGCACTCCTCCCTCGTATATCGACGCTTTCCCGCGGTGAAAATCGCAGCGGAGCGTCGACAGCCCGATGTCAAACCCGCGCCCGCGCATCTTGACGTAGCTCTCGCGCAGCGTCCACAGACGGCAAAACGCGCGGTTTGGGTTTTCGCTCATCATCACCGCGTCCGATTCAAGCGTCGAGAGAAACCGCGACGACAACCGCATCACGTCGTGCGGGGCGTTTATGTCCTCGATGTCGATGCCGCACTCAACGTCGCTGACGGCGCAGATCACCTTCGTCCCGCTGTGCGAAATGTTGAAAAACACATTGGGATGAGACGTAAGATACATCTTGCCGAACTCGTTTTTCTCCGTTTTGAATTTTGTAATGCCGCACGCCTGAAGCAGTGCGGCTTTTATTATCAGCCCTCCGCCGAGGATGTCCGCCTTCGTGTCGGCAAAGCGGGCTCGGGCGATGCGCTCACGGCGATCCTCGCCGACTTCCTCCATTCGCTTTTCGATCAGCGACGGATCGTTTATGAACGCCGACATGTCGGCATAATATACTTTGCAGAATTTTTCCATTGTTTTCCCCCGTGATTTTGTCAAAAAGATTTTACCACACAAATTCTTTGTTGTCAAGTAAGCCGAAAATCTCAAAAAGATATGGACAAAATGCCAAAATGCTGATAAAATAATAAAGTAAAAAATATAAAGGACTCAATAAAATGATAAAATCGGTTATTTTCGACCTTGACGGCACGCTTGCCGACACTCTCCCCGACATTCTCTGCGCCGTGAACGGTCTCCGCGCCCACTACGGTCTTTCGCCCGTCGATTACGATTACGTTTACGAATTTGTGAACGGAGACACGAACGAGTTTGTGAAAAATTCCGTCCCCGAGATCGCCGACGACAATGTGGACGAGGGGATAAAGATCTATAAATCGTTCTATTCAAAGTGCTATCTCGATAAGACGTACGCTTACGAGGGAATGGCGGAGCTTCTCTCGTCGCTGAAAGCGCGCGGGATAAAACTCGCCGTTTTCTCGAATAAGGCGGACGAATACGTAAAATCCATCGCGGACAAGCTCTTTCCGGGGCTGTTCGACATTCAGCTCGGCGCGGGAATATTCGCGTCGAAGCCGTCGCCCGACGGCGCGCTCGACATAATCAAAAAGTTCGGCGTTGCGCCGAGCGAAACGGTATTCGTCGGCGACAGTGACGTGGATGTAAAAACGGGCAATAACGCGGGAATGCGCGTCATCGGCGTGTCATGGGGATACCGCGGACACGATTTTCTCACGCGCCTCGGCTCATGCGAGGTCGCCGACACCGTGGACGAGCTTTCCGCGGCTCTTGATGACTGAAAACACAAACATCGCTTTTGCGACGGGCAAAAAAATCGAATTTATTTATCAAAAAGGAGAATATACAATGAAATTACCTTTTCAAATCGACCTTAAAGGAAAAACCGTCGTCGTAACGGGCGGAGCGGGCGTTCTTTGTTCGGGCTTCTGCCGCGCGCTTGCGCAGTGCGGTGCGAATATCGCCGTCACGGACAGACTTGCCGAAAACGCAGAGAAACTTGCTGACGAGCTTCGCGCAGAGGGCTACATCGCCGAGGGATTTGAAGCGAACGTACTCGACAAAGCTTCGATCGAGGCCGCGCGCGCCGCTATAATGGAAAAATTCGGCACGTGCGATATACTTATCAACGGCGCGGGCGGCAACAATCCGCGCGGCACGACGACAAAAGAATATCTCTATCCCGAAGACCTCGACTCCGTTTCCGACGACGTTAAGACGTTTTTCGACCTCGATCCCGCGGGAGTGGAATTCGTGTTCAATCTCAACTTCCTCGGAACGCTCCTGCCGACGCAGGTATTCGCGCGCGACATGGCGAAAAAGACGGGCTGCTCCATAATCAATATTTCGTCGATGAACGCGTTCCGCCCGCTGACGAAGATACCCGCGTATTCGGGCGCGAAAGCCGCCGTTTCAAACTTCACGCAGTGGCTCGCCGTCCATTTCTCAAAGGTCGGTATCCGCGTCAACGCTATCGCCCCCGGCTTCTTCGTAACGGCGCAGAATCAGGCGCTTCTCTTCAATCCCGACGGCACGCCGACCCCCCGCACCGGCAAGATCCTCGCCGCAACGCCGATGGATCGCTTCGGCACACCCGAAGATCTCACGGGCACGCTTCTCTGGCTCTGCGACAACGGAGCGTCGGGCTTTGTTAACGGCGTGGTGATCCCCGTCGACGGCGGATTTGCCGCTTATTCGGGAGTATAATTTATACAAACGTATAAAATAATAGCGAAAAACATCACCGAGAGGACATTATTTTGACGACTAACGAACAGATAAATCGCCGCCGCACTTTTGCGATAATTTCACACCCCGACGCGGGCAAAACAACGCTGACGGAAAAATTCCTGCTGTACGGCGGCGCGATACAGTCGGCGGGCACGGTAAAGGGCAAAGCGTCCGACCGCCACGCGACGTCCGACTGGATGGACCTTGAAAAACAGCGCGGGATCTCGATAACATCGTCCGTCATGCAATTCGAGTACGAGGGATTTTGCATAAACATCCTCGACACTCCGGGGCACCAGGACTTTTCCGAGGACACATACCGCACGCTCATGGCGGCGGACAGCGCGGTCATGGTCATCGACGCGGCGAAGGGAATCGAGCCGCAGACGCGCAAGCTTTTCCGCGTATGCGCGATGCGCGGCATACCGATATTCACGTTTATCAACAAACTCGACCGCGAGGCGCGCGACCCGTTCGACCTCATCGACGAGCTTGAAAAGGAGTTCGGCATCGGCACTTACCCGATGAACTGGCCGATCGGCTGCGGGCGTGATTTTCGCGGCGTTTACGACAGGGAAGCGAGGCGCATCCTCGCTTTTGACGAATTTCACGCGGGGCGGCGCAAGATAGAGAGCATCGACGTCGAGATCACCGACACGGAAAAGCTCGACTCACTGATAGGCGAGCAGCGCCGCGAGGAGCTTTGCGAACAGGTCGAGCTTCTCGACGCGGCAAGCTTCGATTTTGATATCGAAAAAGTAAGATGCGGCAAGCTCTCTCCCGTATTTTTCGGCTCTGCGCTGAACAACTTCGGCGTCGAGGCGTTCCTCGAACATTTTCTGAAAATGACAACGGCGCCGCTCAGCCACAAAATCGGCGACAGCGAGCTTTCGCCGTTCGACGAGCATTTCTCGGCGTTCGTGTTCAAGATTCAGGCGAACATGAATAAAATGCACCGCGACAGGATAGCGTTCATGCGCATCTGCTCGGGCAAATTCGAGCGCGGGCGCGAATATTTCCATATGCGGCAGGGAAAGAACATCAAGCTCGCTCAGCCGCAGCAGCTGATGGCGCAGGAGAGGGAAGTCATCGACGAGGCGTACGCCGGCGACATTATCGGCGTGTTCGACCCGGGCATCTTCTCGATAGGCGACACGGTCTGCGACGCGTCGATGAAGATCGAATTCGAGGGCATTCCGACGTTCGCTCCGGAGCATTTCGCCGAGGTCGAGCAGATCGACTCGATGAAGCGAAAGCAGTTCCAGAAGGGAATGGAACAGATCGCCGAGGAGGGCGCGATACAGATTTTCTTCCTGCCCGACGCGGGTTACGAGCGCGTCATCGTCGGCGTCGTCGGTATGCTTCAATACGAGGTGCTCGAGCACCGCATGAAGACGGAATACGGCGTTTCGTACCGCCAATCGCCGCTGAGATATCAGCTTATCAGATATATCGCGGACGGTTCGCCCGATCCTAAAACGCTCCGCCTTTCGCGCGACACAATGTGGATAAGAGACGTGCGCGGCAACGATCTGCTCATTTTCGAGAGCGAGTTCGATATCCGCTGGGCGACGGAGAACAATAGGGAACTGAAACTGAGGGAATTCAATAGGTAAGGAGGAACAAAAATGTTCGGCGCGTTGTTTGGCGATGTCATCGGCTCATATTATGAAGTTCACTGCACGAAAAACTATAATTTTCCGCTTGTATACGAAAGCACGTTTACCGATGACAGCGTTCTGACAGCCGCCGTTTGCGAATCGATATTAAAGAATCCCGACGAAATATCCCGTTTGCACTTGTTAAGACGAGCCGACGAATTTGCGGCTGAATATAGGATTTATTATTCACGTTATTCAAATGCGGGTTTCGGCGAAATGTTTTCTTCTTGGGCAAAAGGCAATTCGGAAAAATATAACAAAAGTTACGGAAACGGCGCAGCGATGAGAGTCGTTCCGATAGGATACGCATATAAAACTCTTGAACAAACGCTTATTCAGGCAAAGGCAAGTTGTATTCCCACGCACAAAAACAGAGAGGCGATCGTCGGAGCGTCAGCCGTCTGCATGGCGGTATTTCTCGCCCGCTCGGGAGAGAGCAAAGACGGGATACGAAAGCAAATTAAAGAGAAATTCGGATATGATTTGTCGAAAACGGTAAATCAAATAAAAAAAGACTATGTTTTTGACAGCAGAACGTCATACAGCGTTCCGCCGGCGATCATTTCATTTCTCGATTCCGATGATTACGAAAGCGCGGTAAGAAATGCCGTTTCTCTCGGCGGCGACGCCGACACACAGGCTTGTATCGCGGGCGGCATCGCCGAAGCGTTTTACGGCGTTATACCTGACAATATCAAAAAGTTTTGCGAGCCGAGAATTGACATCTCGCTTAAAAATATCGTCAGACAATTTGAGAACAAGTACAACATAAAATAAACTTTCCTCTCCCTGTGGGAGAGGTGTCAGCCTTTGGCTGACGGAGAGGGGTATAATGCGCGTGCAGGGCGGAGCCCTCTGTCGCACCCGCAGGTGCGACATCTCCCGCTGAACGCGGGAGAGAAACAACCCCTCAGGCGCTTCGCGCCAGCTCCCCTTGCACAGGGGCGCCAAATACACAGAAACGAGGACACACAATGGAACACGACACAGAAAAGAAAGAGGGCTTTCGTCAGCCGCTCACACCCGCGCCGCTGCTTATAGTTTTGGCAAGTTTCGATCCGAGCGGAGAGGGCAAAAATCACTACGATCCCGAGCATCCCGAACTTCTCACCGACAAAGAGAGCAAATACTACGGCGAGCAATGGGCGATCTCAAAGCCCGCCGACTGCTACGACCGTTTCTTCGGCGAGGGCACGATGTCGATGCTCGAATATTATCGTCAAATGACGAACGGCAAATTCTGGTTTTATCCCGTCGAAATAGATCATCCCGACGAGGGAATGCCGAAAAGCGGCGTCGTCGCCGTCACTATCCCGCTCCCGCACCCCGCGGCGCTGCGCAACCTCGGAGATTACGACAACGGCTCGGCGGCGGCAAAAGTGATACATGACATCGTCTGCGCGTGCGACCGCTTCATCGACTTCAAAAAATACGATCCCGACGGCGACGGCATCATCACGCCGCACGACCTCGCGATCATCATTCTCAACGCGGGTTATGACCACGCGACGTGCGAGCACGACAAAGAATGCAGCGTCGATTACGAGGACGGTCCCGACGGAGCGCATCGCTTTCAGGTACACGGCACGTCGCAGCCGACGGATGCCGAGATGACGGGAGGCGTGCATATCGTGCGCGTGTCGAATATCGGCGAATACCGCAGCGTCAAGACGGGACTGACAACGATCGGCACTCCCGCTCACGAGCTATGCCACAACGTCGGCGCGCAGGATATGTATTCGAGATACACGAGCGGCTACGACGTTGAGCCGCGCTGGCCTATCCCCGGCCCGCTCTCGCTCATGTCGAGCGGCAACCACCTCGGCGACGGCGCGCTCCCCGCGTTCGTCGATCCGTATCAGCGCATTTATTTCGGCTGGTCGGATGTGACAGAGGTGACTGACGACGGTGTATATACCGTTACCGAGGTCACCAACGGCGATAAAATACTTAAAATACCCACGCCGAACCCCGATGAGTATTTTCTCTGCGAAGTCCGTCTTAAAAAGGGTTTTGAGGAAAAACTCACGCGCGGCGAGGAAAAAGGCGGCGTGCTTGTGTGGCACGTCGATGAAAAAGTCAACCGCGAATGGTTCCTCAAAGCGCAGTGCGTTTCATCAAACCGCGCGGGAGGCGGAAAACGCCACGACCTCGGCAACGCGATATGTCCGCGCCGCGGACTCGAAACGGTACATAACGGCGACGGATCTTTTTTGAGATTCGGACCGCTGCGCGACGGCACGTGGGGTGAGGATCCGTTCTTCTACAAAAGCGACGATCCCGCAACGTCAACATTTGATTCGTCGCTTTACTGCGGCGCGGCGAGTATGTCGTATTCGCTGAATGCTTTCCCCGACGGCGTTTCGCGCGATTGGAAGCTCACCGTCGAAGTCCTCGACGAGCCGAGCGACGAAATGAAAGTGAAGATAAAAAGAGGATAAAAAAATCCGCCGACCGAGTCGGCGGATTTTTAATATGCAAATCCCCGTTTTTCTTTTCTCATTATCTCTTTTATTGCGAGCATGCCGCCTTTCGCGGCGATCGGCAGACCGCCGGGCGCTTGGAGCCACTGCGTTGCGAGAATCACGTTTTTCACGCTGCGCAGGCGGTTACGGAGCCGCGTCGGCGTAAATCTTGCTTTCATTGCAAAGCTCATATACGAGCCGATCTCGGACGAAACGTACCTGTTGTACGTCGCGGGAGTCCACATGTCGAGAAATTTCAGCTTGTCGCGCAGCTCGGGAAATTTTTCCTCGATTATCCGTCGGATAATGTCGGAAAGGTGACGCTTGACGCTCGAATACGTCCCCTTGTCGCGGCGGAGCGCGATGAACTTCTTCGACGTGTTTTCGTCGCAGAATGTCATCGTCTGGATGATGTTCTTGTTCTCCGGCGCGAAGCTCTTTTCGTGCGAAAACTCGCGCACGATCAGGTAATCGGATCGCAGGCGAAGGCGGAATTTCTTCGGCACTTCGATTGAAAAGTCGCCTTTTATCGGCAAGGTCGGCGCGTCGCACGCGAACGCGGATTGTAGACTCGAAAAGCGCATCAGCGCCTTGTTTTTGTATTGTCTGGCGAGATAACCGGGCATTTTTACGTCGAGCAGTTTGCCGAACGTTACGGCCGGGTCGGTCGTGACGACAATGTAATCCGCCGCTATGGCGCTGCCGTCTTTGAAACTGACCGACGTCGCGCGACCGTTGAGCAGGTTTATCCGCTCCGCTTCCTTGCCGAGCAGGAGCGTGCCGCCGAGCGAAAGGAAGCGCTCCGTCATTCTCTCCGCCATCGCGCAGGAGCTGCCTTTCGGTATGCCGCCGTTGTCGCCGCAGAAGTGCGCGAACACGAATATGACCGCGAGCGACATGAACCGATCGGTGAAAAACGACGTCAGAAAACAGCGGACGGCGGGGCTTTTGAATTTTTTTGCCAGTTCGCCCGTTGAGAGTCTGTAATACCTTAAAAGGCGCGGAGCGTAACGCACCATGTCGAAAAACGATATCTTTTCGTCGTGATTTTCGCCGCCGATACCTTCAAATCCCTGTACGGTTTTTACCGCGCGGATAAGGCGCTTAATTTCTTTTTCGTCCTCGGGCGCGACGGCGAGCATATCCGCTTCGAGCTTTGATATGTCGCGGCTGAGCGAAAGCGTTTTTCCGTCGTATTCGGATGTGAAAAGCGTGTCGCCCTGATAGACATCGACGTTTCCGAGCGCGCCGAGTTCCTCCCACATCTTGTACATTTTCGTTTTTGGGTTAGTGCCCGTCAGCCAGTGGATACAGTTGTCGATATGATATTCGCCGCGGTCCCAACCCGTGAGGTTGCCGCCCGCGATCATGTGTTTTTCGCAGATTATCGCCTCATCTCCGCAAAGACGAGCATAAATTCCGGCGGAAAGACCCGAAACGCCGCCGCCGATTATCAGAATTTTGGACATTGTGTTTCTCCGATCTTTTGTTTAACACAAAAAGTATTCCCCGCGCAGTGCGCTATTATAATGCCGCGGGAGATATTTTCATTATTTTATTATATCGGAATATGTGTTTTTGGTTTTGAGAAAATGTGAATTTTTTGAAAAATATAAATAAAACTCGGCGGGCTTTTGCCCGCCGAACGATATTTATTCGCCTTTCGGTTCACGTTTGTTAAGGTACATTGCGTGGTCCGCTCTCTCGAATACCGCGGCGAGATTACGTTCGCCGCTGTATTTTGCGGCTCCGCAAGCGACGACAACGCCGCCCTTTGCGGAATTTTCCGCGTTTTTCTTCGCTATCTCACCGACGAGCTTGCCGAGGTTCTCATAGTCGTGACCTTGTGCGATGACGACGAATTCATTGCCGCCGATATTGATTTTTCTCGATATTTTTCGATTTTTGTCATATCTGCACGAAACGCAAACGAATTTTAATGCAAAATCATGTCTTTTGCAAGAATGTGAAATAAATGGTCACAACCTATTGAAAAAAACGCTGAGCAGATGTATAATATATAAAAATAATATATAATTATGCAATTTTGCTGAAAGGAAAAGAACATGAACTTTTTATTTAGATACCAGCTTGATATAATGATGTTCATGTGCGGCATGTGCGGTATCCTTGCGTTAATGACAATGATAACGAAATCCCTGCCACGCAAAACAAAGATCATCCTCGCCTCAATGGAGATCTCGGCAATGCTGCTGCTTCTTTTCGACAGATTTTCTTACATATACAAGGGAGATGCGAGCGAGGTCGGCTTCTGGATGGTCAGAGTCGGCAACGGGATGGTCTACGTGATGTCGCTCGTGATCCCGTTTTTCGTCACGAGATTTCTCGAGGATATATATATAAATGAAATAAAAGTAAAACGCACGCCGGTAATGCTCGTCGCGGCGGATGTGATTTTCGTGATCGGACTTGTGCTTGTCATCGTGTCTCAGTTCACGGGGCTTTACTACACGTTCGACGAGTGGAATAACTACCACAGAGCTCCGATGAACGTGCTGTGCTATGTCGCGCCGTTTTTGATGGTCGTACTTCAGGAATGGTCTATTTTGAAATATCGCAGACAGATGAGGCAAAGTCTTTTCGTTTCGATGCTCATTTGCATCGCTTTGCCGACGTCGGCGTCGATCGCCCAGATATTCTTATATGGCGTTTCGCTTACCAATATGATGATGGCGTTCGTCGTATGCGTGTTCTATACGTATGCGCTGAATTTTCTCAGCGAAGAGGCGGAGCGCGCGAAAGAGCACGAACTGAACGTCTTGATGGAAGCGCAGAAAAAGGAAGCTGCCATGTTCGTTCAGACGACCGAGGCGCTCGCAAACGCGATAGACGCCAAGGACAGATACACTCGCGGCCATTCGACGAGAGTGGCGCAGTACTCGAAGATGATCGCGAAGGAAGCGGGATTTGACGAAAAGGCGTGCGATCAGATCTATTTCGCGGCGCTCCTTCACGACATCGGAAAAATCGGCATCAGATACGACATAATCAACAAGCCCGAGAAGCTGACTCCCGAGGAATATGAGCACGTGAAATCTCACGCCGAACTCGGCAATAAGATCCTTTCGAGCATAAAGCAGGCGCCGTACCTCTGCCTCGGCGCACATTATCATCACGAGCGCTACGACGGCAGCGGGTATCCCGACAAACTCAAAGGAGAAGAGATACCGGAGATCGCGCGCATCATCGCCGTCGCAGATTCATACGACACGATGACGTCGCTCAGAAGCTATCGCGAGCCGCTGAAAAAAGAGGTAGTCAGGGAAGAGCTGATCCGCGGAATGGGAACGCAGTTCGATCCCGAATATGCGCAGATCATGTTGAAGCTAATGGATGAAGAATAAAACAAATGCCTCGTCTTTCGGCGAGGCATTTGTTTTATGTATTTTGTGAACGAAATAGATATTTTAGATAAAAACGGCGTGTGGAAACGTAAACAATCGTAAAAGCATTACACGGCAGAAACTGTGCCATCCAAAGCGCCTTGCAAAAGGCAAATTTCCGTTGTTGCCGATTTAGGGAGAGGCGGCACTTTCTTCGCAAAATGTGCTCCGGAAAATAGACTTAAACTGTTGATTTTCGATTTTACATATGATATAATATAACGTATTTCATAAATATTCAATTCGCGGAAGCTGTGAAATTGCCGTTTATTATAAAAATAAAAAACACTACGGCACTTACCATTGAATAAAAATCCGAAAGAGATCGATCCGGAACGCAAAACGTGTATATCTCACTACGCCGTATTGCAGCCGTCGGGTGCTAATTACTTTTCAACAGATGCGCTCACTAAGATTTGCGATGCACTTGACCGCGGCATTGACGATATTATCGATGTTTATTTCCTCGGACAAAAATAAGTAACTACTGAACAGGAAGGAAACGATTGATTATTCAAAACAAAAAAGATGTGCGCTTTTATCCGTTTGTGGATATGTTCGATACGTTTCTGTTTACCTACGTACTGTACTGCGGCGGTTTTGTACATTTCCATATCGGGATATTTGTCCGTATCGGATCAAACGCTTTGCTCTCGTGGTACCTCGGATCCCAAATGGGACTTGCGGGAATATCTTTGGGCAGACCGGCATGTTCATCGGATTTGCCGTGGCTTTGGCTGTCGCTTATGTTTTGTTTATGTTATTTACAGCTCTGCGTTACGATGAAATTAAAATCATCACCGAGGACGACGGAGTCCTGTTTGATATTTCCGAAGAGGACGTGAACGTTGCCTCGCCGGCGTTATTCGCGGTCTCATCTTATATGGAAAAGCTCGGTCAGAACCGGCGTTATCTGACCACCATGAGCTTTAACAGAAGCGCGTTCGTAATTAAAACTATCGCCGAATGAAAAAAGAAGGTAAGGACAAATGATTAAAAAACTGAAAGAAAATGCCGCAATATTCGGATTGATTTTTACTATCGTATCAGCTGTATTTATCATAGCGCTCAGCGTTCCCTTCTTCACGGAAGCAAGATTGAAAGATTGTCTGTTCGACGCCGGCGTGGATTCAGTGGGAGCGCTTTTCTGCGCGGCGCTGTTTTTCGGATGCATGAAGCAGAATGGCAACGGCATAAGCTATTTGAGAAGTCTGATCGTTCTGGTGAGCGCATGTTTTGCGGTCAATGAAGCGATGTATTACACGCTGGCAGTGCCGGAGCAGAGCACGATTTGTTTCGTCTTTTGTCTGATCAGCAAGCTGCTGGACCTTGCGATGATCTATTTATTCTACTCTTATGTAAAAGTTACGTTGGGGTTCGAAGGGAAACTTGCAAAGCTGGCGGAAAAGATCATTCCTGTTTTGCTGGCGCTTGAAACTCTTATTTTATTAACCAATATTTTCTATCCGACTACGTTCTATTTGGACGCTGACGGTATGTATCAGACGACCGCGTTCTCCTTTGCTGAGGATATTTACCTTGCCGTAACGTCTGTACTTGCGGCGATACTTATCATAATGAGCCATAACCCACGCAATCAGAAAGCGGCGGCGTTGACGTTTATTCTGTTTCCGTTGATCGAATATGCGTTGATGGGGGGTCAGTTCGGCAATGCGGCTCAGTACGGAACGGTCCTGATGTCGCTGATCATTATGTATTGCGTTATATTCATTGACAAGAGCAAAACGTTGGCGTCCACGCAGACGGATTTGCGCATAGCGTCAAAGATCCAAGCTGACGCTCTGCCGCCCGTTGCGCCGGAGTTTGAAGATTTCCCGGAGCTCATCTTGCGGGGCAGTATGAACACCGCCAAGGAAGTGGGCGGCGACTTCTACGACTATTTTCCCATTGACGAAAACCGCATCTGCTTTTTGATAGCCGACGTGTCCGGAAAGGGAACGCCCGCCGCGCTCTTTATGATGACTGCAAAAACTATGATCAAAGACTACGCGTTGACGAAAGACACCACGTCGGAGATCTTTACCGCCGTCAACGCACGGCTATGCGAAAATAACGACGAAGGAATGTTTGCCACCGCGTGGATCGGCATTCTCGACACCCGGACGATGATGCTCCAATATACCAATGCCGGACACAATTATCCGATCATTCAGCGTAAGGGTCAACCCTGTGAGCAGATCGCAAAGGTACACGGACTCTTCCTTGCCGGAATGGAGTTCACACGATACAAACAAGGCGAGATCAAGCTCGAGCCGGGCGACCGTCTGCTTCTGTACACCGACGGCGTCACGGAAGCTCACAACCGAGCAAACGAGCTCTATGGCATCGATCGGCTGGAAAAGATATTGGGGCACACAAAAGACGCGTCGGGAGAAGAGGCGCTTGAGCGCATCCTTGCCGACATTAACGTTTTCGCCGAGGGAGTTCCCCAGTTTGACGATATTACAATGGTCGTTCTGACCATCAAAGAACATGAGACAAAAATATGACGCTTGCCAAATAAAAAAACGGAAAACTTGACGCCGTGTTTGATATGCGGTAATTGCAGATTCCTTTTGATCGGAGTAAAAAACCATGGCTGAGGAACAAGTGTTGAGGATACCCGCCGAGCTTGAACTTATGGACGAAGTCCATATGATCCGCTTCAAGCGTGAAGAAAAAGTCGCCAAGGAGGCGGAATAATGTATATTATCATTTACGATTTCGGAACCAGCAGCTTAAAGACCTGCCTCTTTGACGTGGGTGAGAAGATCACGGTAGTGGCGTCATCAAATACTTCATACGGGCTCTGCATTCTTGAAAACGGAGGCGCCGAGCAGGACACCGAGGAGTGGTGGCGAGCCGTCTGCGATACGACCAAAGAGCTTTTCGTAAAATCAGCCGTCACTCCCGAAGAGGTGTCCGGGCTTGCCTTCTGCGCACAGATGCAGGGGGTGGTCCTTGTCGATGAAAACGGAAAGGCGCTTCGCCCGGCTATGAGCTATATGGATTGTCGGGGCGTGCGCGAGTACAGTGACTGTATGGGAAAAGGCGTTGTCAAGGTCTCCGGTTGCAGTCTTTACAAGCTTTTTCGGAATTTGCGGGTGAACTACGCCGGATCGACCAGCGTAAAGGATCCTGTATGGAAATACAAATGGGTCGAAAACAACGAGCCGGAGATATTCGCAAAGGTGGATAAATGGCTGGACGTGAACGACTATCTTGTCTCCCGCTGTACCGGAAAAATCATCCGCACAGCCGATTCCGCCTTTGCAACCTTCCTCTACGACACACGCAAGGGCAAGGAGGGGTGGAACAAGGGTCTGCTGAAAATGTACAAGGTCAAACCCGAGCATCTGCCGCCGATCATCGACTGCACCGATCTCGTCGGAGGATTAACCGATGAAGCGGCGCACGATCTCGGACTGAAAGAGGGTACCCCGGTTTTCGGCGGAGGCGGCGATATTACCTTCGTCAACATCGGTGCGGGATGCGTGACGCCCGGCGATACGCATATCTACGTCGGGACGTCCGGCTGGGTATCGACCTGTCTCGACTACCAGACGGTCGATATCAACGCGATGATCACCGGCGTACTTTCGGCAAATCACGGGTACTTCAACTATTACGCCGAGCTCGAAACGGCAGGCAAATGCTATGAATGGGTAAAAAACCATCTCGCTCTCGACGAGATCAACGTTTACATCGAGAAAACTGAGATCACGGACGATTTCGAGAGCGAGTTCACAAGTCTGTACGACTATATGTCCACCGAGGTGGACAAGGTGCCTCCCGGGGCGAACGGGGTCATTTTTACCCCCTGGCTTCACGGCAACCGGTGTCCGTTTGAGGACTCGAACGCCGCAGGGATGTTTTTCAATATCAGGATCAACACCGGCAAGCGGGATATGATCCGTGCCGTACTCGAGGGGATCTGCTATCATTTGCGCTGGCTACTGGAATGCGAAGCGAAAAAGGTGAAAACGTCCGATCCGATACGATTCGTTGGCGGCGGATCGCTTTCGCCCGTCATCTGCCAGATGCTCGCGGATATCACCGACAGAACGATAGAAACCGTTGGTAACGCCCAAGAAGTCGGCGCCATGGGATGCGCGATCGTCGTTGCGGCGGGACTTACCGGAGAGGACGTGAAAGACGTATCTCGCCGTCTTATAAAAGCAAATCATACATATCTCCCCGACCCTAAAAATAAAGATATATACGAACGGAACTATAAAGTGTTCAAAAACCTTTACAAGTCAAACATCGCGAATTTCAGACGATTAAACGACTGACGTTGATTAAAAAACGATGGTTGTTGTCAAATAAATAAACAGGGGGACTATATAATGGCTCTGAAATTGACATCGAAAAAAGATAGCGCTTCCATTACCGTGACTTTGGACGGAGAACTCAATACGATGACCGCGCCCGAACTCAAAAATCTGCTTGAAAAGAGCATTCCGGAGACAGATACTCTATCTCTGGATTTTGCGCTGTGTGATTTTGTATCGTCTGCGGGTCTTCGCGTTCTGCTCAACACTTACAAGAGTATGAAAGCGAAAAAGGGCACGATGAAACTTCTGAACATCGGTCCGAACTTTTCCGAGGTACTGAACATTACAGGACTCGATGCCGTGTTCAATATAAATTGAGAAGCGTTTCGCGGAAGGTCAGACTATGAACGTATATGATTTTGACGGT